>DASYSI010000339.1:0-8718 GCA_036003485.1 Burkholderiales bacterium
AGCTCGAGAGCGGCACCTTCATGGATTATCTGATTCCGAGCGCGATGGAAGTCCCGACGATCAACATCGTCGATCATTGCACGCCTTCGCCGCTGACGACCTTTGGCCAGAAAGGTTCGGGCGAAGCCGGCTATCTCGGCGCGCCCGCAGCGGTCGCGAACGCGATCAACGATGCGCTCGCGCCGCTCGGCGTGAGCATCGAGATATTGCCGATCACACCCGACGCGCTGTGGCGAGCAATCGAGGCTGTCAAAACCGGAACCGCTTAAAAAACGATTCCGAACAATAATTCACAACTGATCACGGCTTGCCATGAAACCCATCGTCATCGATATCCACGCTCACTTCACCCCCAAGTTCCTGTTCGAGCGCTTCGACGCGCACGCTGCGAAATTTCCAGGTGTGAAGCTCATACGCGACGAAAAAGGCCCCCGCATCCAGTTTCCGGGCACCGAGCCCACGCGTCCGGTGATGCCGAGGCTCTCGGATTTGACCGACCGCCGCGCATGGATGGACAAGAACGGGATCGATCATCAGCTCGTCGGCGGCTGGCTCGACATCTTCGGCTATGAGCTGCCGGCCAATGAAGGGCGCGAGTGGAGCCGCTTCATGAACGACTGCGTGTGGGAACAGCTGCGCGATGAACCGCGCTTCACGCCGCTCGCGACCGTGCCGCTGCAGAACGGCGAGTTCGCTGCCGAAGTGCTGGCAGAGGCGATGTCCAAAGGCTTCGGCGGCGTGATGATCGGCACACTTCCGAATGGCATCGGCGGCGGCAACCTCGACCATCCTTCGCTCGACCCCTTCTGGGACACCGCGTCGAAACTGGGCGCTGCGGTTTACCTGCATCCCATGTTCATTTGCGGCGAGCCGCGGCTTTCCGACTACGATCTCGTGAATGCGATCGGACGTCTGGTGGACACTTCGATCGCGGTGTCGCGGCTGCTCTACTCGGGGCATCTGCTCAAATTCACAGGGATGAAATTTATCCTGTCACACGGCGGCGGCGCGCTGCCGTACGCGCTCGGACGCCTTGCGCGAAGCCATCAGGCCGCGCAGGGCAAGGTTGCCGACCCCCGCCTCGGCTTCGCAACGCTCTACTTCGACTCGTGCGTGTTCGACGTCGATACGCTCGAATACCTCGCCGGCAAAGCCGGCACGCAGCGTGTCATGCTCGGCTCCGACGCACCGTTCCCGATTGGCGACCCGGAACCGAAGAAGGTCATCGAAGGCGCGCGCTTTACCTCGGCGCAGAAAAACGACATATTGAGTGTCACGGCGCAAAGTGTTTTTCGCGTGCGCACCGATTGCTGGTGCAGGAGCTGAAACTATGACGCGCGCGCGCATACTGCCGTGCTTGTGCGCAGGCGCGCTGCTGGCCGCGCACCCCGCCGTCTTCGCCCAGACAGGTCAGAGATGGCCGGCGAAGCCGCTGCGCGTGGTGGTTCCGTTCACGGCCGCGAGCGCTACCGATACGACCGCGCGCATGGTGGCCGAACGCTTGTCGGCGCAGCTTGGCCAGACCATCGTGGTCGAGAATCGCCCAGGCGCTGGAGGTACTATCGGCGTCGGCGTCGTCGCCAAAGCGGAGCCCGATGGCTACACGCTGCTCGTGCATTCTTCGTCGTTTACCGTCACGCCGACAACCTATCCTAACCAGCCGTACGATACCGCGCGCGACTTCTCGGGTATCACACCGCTCGCCAACCTGCCGAATGTACTCGTGATCGCGCCGTCGAAAGGCATCCACTCGGTCAAGGAACTGGTGGCCGCCGCCAAGTCGAGGCCAGGCGCGCTCAACTACGCATCCGCGGGCGCCGGCAGTGCGACCCAGTTGAATGCCGAGCGCTTCCGTCTCGGCGCAGATTTCAAGGCGACGCACATACCTTTCAAAGGCACGCCTGAGGCGCTGACCGAAATACTGACCGGGCGCGTCGATTACTATTTCTGTCCCGTGATTTCGGTGCTCCAGTTCATCAAGGAAGGCAGGCTGCTCGCGCTCGCGGTCGGCAGCACGAAACGCTCGTCGGCGCTGCCCGATGTGCTCACCACGCTCGAAGCGGGAATCCCGAATTCCGACTACAATTTTTGGGTCGGCATGGTGGTTCCCGCGAAAACGACGCGCGAAATCGTGAACAGGCTTTATCAGATCACGCTCCAGGTGTTGCAGACGGCCGAGCTTAAAGACCGCATGGCGAAACTCGGTGCCGAGCCGATGATCATGACGCCGCAGCAGTTCGACACTTATATCAAGACCGAGATCGCTACCAACGCCGCGCTCGTCAGCGCGGCTGCGATCAAGGTCAACTGATGCGCCGCGCATCGGCGGCGGGGTGATGTCGCATTGCGCGCGACTACACAACAAGCGCGTGAAGGAAGCATGTCAATGAAACTCGCAGCGAAACTCGTGGCCGGCGTTATCAAAACGGCGCCTGGCCTGGCGCTCGCCGCCTGTCTGATTCACGCTGACATTGCCGCCGCCCAACCTTACCCCAGCAAATCGATACGCATCATCGTGCCGCAAAGCGCGGGCGGATCGACCGATCTCGTTGCGCGCCCGCTCGCGCAGAAGCTTGGCGAAGCGCTCGGCCAGTCCGTCGTCGTCGATAATCGTCCGGGCGCCGGCAGCGTGATCGGAACCGACCTGGTGGCCAAAGCGGCGCCGGATGGCTATACATTGCTTGCGGTTGCGGCATCGGTCACGATGAGCCCCAGCCTCTACAAGCTGCCGTACGATCCAGTGCGCGATCTCGCGCCGATCTCATTGCTCTCCTCCTTGCCGAACATTCTCGTAGTTCATCCTTCGCTGCCGGTGAAATCCGTCAGAGAGCTGATTGCTTTCGCGAAAGCGCGGCCGGGACAGCTCAATTTCGGATCGAGCGGGGTCGCCACCGGGACACACCTGTCGATGGAACTTCTGATGTACCTGACGGGAATCAAGCTCGTGCATATCCCGTACAAAGGAGGCTCGCTCAACGTCAATGCGCTGCTCGGCGGTGAAACGCAGGTTAATTTCTCGACCATCTCGACCGCGCTGCCGTTTGTTCGATCGGGCAGGCTGCGCGCGCTCGCGGTATCGACCGCGAAGCGCGCGGCCGCGGCGCCTGAAGTGCCGACCGTCGCGGAAGCCGGCGTCAAAGGCTACGCTTATTCTTCGTGGATTGGCCTGCTCGCGCCGGCAAAAACGCCACAGCCTATCATCGCGCGACTCAACGCCGAGTCGATCAAAGCCGTGCAGACGCCGGAGATGAAAACGATCCTCGCGACCGAAGGCTCCGAGCCCGTCGGCAACTCCCCCGACGAGTTCGACACGATCATGAAAACCGAGGTCGCGCGCTGGATGAAAGTGGTGAAGGCCGCGGGAATCAAAGGGGAATAGCATTTAACGTGCGACCGCTCGTGTCGCGCAACTCAAATCAAAGGTGAACGACGTGGCGATCAGGAAAAAAAAGCAAGCCGCAACCAGCAAGCGTGGCAGTAAAACCGGCAATGCGTCGTATCGGCGGGGCTATCCCGATTTGCACGACCATCTGAAGACGCTCGAAAAAGCAGGGCTGCTGATCACGGTCAAGCGGCCGATCAACAAAGACACCGAGATGCACCCGCTGGTGCGCTGGCAGTTTCGCGGCGGCATCGAGGAGAAGGATCGCAAGGCCTTCCTCTTTACCAACGTGACCGACAGCAAGAAGCTCAAGTACGACATTCCGGTCGTGGTAGGCGTACTTGCCTCGAACCGCGAAATTTATCGCCTCGGTATGGGTTGCGAGCTCGACAAGATTAACGAGACCTGGATCCGTGCGATGGCCAATCCGATTCCGCCTCGCATCGTCACCGACGCGCCGTGTCACGAGATCGTAATCATGGGCAAAGATCTCGACCAGCCGGGCAACGGCCTCGACGGCATACCGGTGCCGATTTCGACGCCGGGCTGGGACAATGCGCCCTACACGACGCTCTCGCAGTACATCACTAAGGACCCCGACACCGGAATCCAGAACATGGGCATCTACCGCGGACAGGTTAAAGCGCCGCGGCGTCTCGGCATGAACCCGTCGCTCGAGTTGCGGCCGGGCATTTTCGTGCATTGGGAAAAAATGAAAGCGCGCGGCGGCAAACTCCCCGCCGCCGTAATCCTCGGATGTCCGCCGTGCATTGCATTCACCTCGGCGCAGAAGCTGCCCGAATCCCTCGACGAGCTCCATATCGCGGGCGGCCTGGTGGGTTCTGCGATCAACGTCGTGAAAGCGAAAACCGTAGATCTCTACGTTCCGGCTGAGGCCGAGATCGTGATCGAGGGACTGATCGATACTGAATATCTCGAACCCGAGGCGCCGTTCGGCGAATCTCACGGCCACGTCAATTTGCAGGAATACAACGCGTTCATGGATATCACGTGCATCACGCGCCGCCGCAACGCGATCCTGACGTCGATCATTTCGCAGGTGACGCCGAGCGAGTCGAGTCTCATCAAGCGCGTGGCGCTCGAGCCGCTGTTCCTCGACCATCTGCGCAGCAAGCTCGGCATTCAAGGCGTCACGCGCGTGTCGATGCACGAACCGCTGACCAATCTGCGCAAGGTGCTGGTGGTGATCGTAGACCGCAAAACGCCGCCGACGGAAGTGTGGCGCGCGCTTTACGGCGCCGCGGCGCTGTTACGCGCCGGCGGCAAGTATGTGATCGCGGTGAACGAAGACATCGACCCCGACAACGCCGACGCGCTGCTGTGGGCGATGTCGTACCGCGCCAATCCCGAGCTCGATCTGCAGATTCTCAAGCATCGCGACCAGGGACACGGCCCGCGCAGCCAGCGCAACGGCGGCCAGGATGCATCGGTGCTGATCGACGCCACCCTGAAAGAGGATTTCCCGCCGATCTCGCTTCCCAAGCGCGAGTATATGGAGCGCGCGAAGGTAATCTGGGAAGAACTCGGACTGCCGAAGCTGAAGCCGCAGACGCCGTGGTTCGGCTACTCGCTCGGCGAATGGTCGGAGGAGCTTGACCACGCGGCGCAACTCGCGGTGAAAAGCGATTACTTCGAGACCGGCAAGCTCATCGCCACGCGCCGGCGCAAAGACCTGAAAATGAACACCGAAGTGCGCACGCTGAAAGATACGAAAAAACACTAGCAGGAAAAAGAGGCGAAATGAAAATCGTTGCTCACTTGCTGGAAACAATCGCGGTCTGCGTTACGGCAGTGCTGTGTGCGGGTGCGAACGCGCAACCGTATCCTTCCAAACCGCTGCGGCTCTTGGTACCGTTCGGCCCAGGCGGATGTCCCGGATCCCGGCGAGGGGGTTGTCATTGGGGCGGAGACGGGGCAAGGCCGCCCGGACTATTGCACCGCATTCCGCAATGTCCCGCGATCCTGCTCGCGCTCGTAGCGTCTCTCGTTGCGATATCCGCCGTCGCGCAACCGTATCCTTCCAAACCGCTGCGGCTCCTGGTACCGTTCGGCCCGGGCGGTGTCGGCGACATCACCTCGCGCGCCGTGATGCAGAAAATGAGCGAAGCGCTCGGCCAGCAGATCATCATCGACAACCGCCCTAGCGCGGGCGGGATCGTCGCCACCGAGCTCGTGGCGAAATCCGAGCCCGACGGCTATACGCTGATGCTGCTCAACAACACCAACGCAGTCAGCGCTGCGATGTTCAGGAAGCTGCCCTACGATACGGTCAGGGATTTTGCGATGGTCTCTACGATCGGCGCATTCAGCCTGGGCGTGCTCGTAGCCCCCGAGTCGCCGATCAAAACGGTGAAAGACCTGATTGCGCAGGCCAAGTCCAATCCAGGCAAGCTCAACATCGGCACCATCAACATCGGCACCACCCAACACCTGTCGGCCGAGCTGCTCAAATCGATGGCGGGTGTGAACGCGACGACCGTGCCTTTCAACAATACGGCCGGCGTGCTCACTGCGTTGCGCGGCAATGATGTCCAGGCGGCAATCGAGTTCCTGCCCCCGGTGCTGGGGCAGATCAAGGCCGGCGGCTTGCGGCCGATTGCGGTGACATCGCAGACGCGCTTCGCGCTGCTGCCCAACGTGCCGACGCTCGCTGAAAGCGGATTGCCCGGTTATGAGGTCACTTCGTGGAACGGCATTGCCGTGGCCGCGCGCACTCCGCGCGCCGTTATCGAGCGTCTTAACAAAGAAATTCACGCCGCCGTCAATTCGGCGCAGATCAAGCAGCGCTTCCAGGAGCTCGGCGTCGAGCAGAAGGTGAGCACGCCTGAGGGCATGCGCAAGTTTTTGCTCGACGAAATCGCCAAGTGGAACGCGCTTATCGACAAGGCCCATATTCAGCGGCTGTAAAGGTCGCGGAATAGTAAGATCACGTTTCGTCTTATCAACGCCGCCTTCCTGGTCAGATGAAAACCATCCTCGCACCCGATCCGAATCCGATCAAGCCGCATTACGTGCCGCCGCCTGGCGCGTGCGACGCGCATTGTCACGTGTTCGGCCCGGGCGAGCGCTTTCCCTACGCGCCGAACCGCACGTACACGCCGCCCGACGCGCCGAAGGAAATGCTCGCCGCATTGCATAAATTTCTCGGCTTCTCGCGCGCGGTGCTGGTGCAGGCAAGCTGCCACGGCATCGACAACAGCGCGATGCTCGACGCGATCGCCGCATCGGATAATACGATCCGCGGAGTCGCGATGGTCGGCGGCCATGTAACCGACGCCGAGCTCGAACGTCTGCACGCGGGCGGGGCGCGCGGCGCGCGCTTCAATTTCGTTGCCCACTTGGGCGGTGCGCCCGATCTCAAAGTGGTCGAAAGTGTCGCCGCGCGCATCGCACCCCTCGGCTGGCATCTGCAATTGCACCTCGACGCCGAGGACATCCATACCTACCGCGATTTTTTGAACCGGCTGCGCGTGCCGTTCATCATCGACCACATGGGACGCGTGCAGGCGCAGCACGGTCTGGACCAGCAGCCGTTCAAGCTCCTGCTCGATCTGATGAAGAACGAGCTCGCGTGGATCAAGGTCAGCGGGCCGGAACGCATCTCGGCGAAGGGCAAGCCGTACCACGACGCGATTCCCTTCGCACGCGCGCTGATCGAGGCCGCACCCGACCGCGTCCTGTGGGGCACCGACTTCCCGCATCCAAATGTGAAAGCGATGCCGAACGACGGCGAGCTCGTCGATCTGTTCGCGACGATGTGCGATGCCGAAGGTCTGCGCCGCAAGATACTGATCGATAACCCGACGCGGTTATACTGGGCTTAAGCGCGCCCGTTTTTCCTGCCCGCAGCGCGGTTTCGTGCTTGCGGATCGGACATCGGCAGCGCGTTGGTTCAAAGCGATATCGACGATCGCGCCGATAAGCAGGAAGGATTTCGCCGAGTCCTGCGATGCGATCCGCGATTTGCATATTGATTAAACGGGAATCCGATTGGAATCGATAAACGCCGGAATGGAGCGGGGCGCCGCCTGGAATGTGCTTTTCCGGGCCGCCGACCGGGGAATCGGTCTTGTCAGTACTGTCATTCTCGCGCGACTGCTGATACCGGCGGATTTCGGGCTCGTTGCTCTGGCGACCTCGCTGATCGGGTTGCTGACGCTTTTGGGCGATTTCGGATTTGATCTGGCGCTCATTCAGCATCCGAACGCCCAGCGCCGCCACTTCGATACGGTCTGGACGTTCAACGTCGCGTTTGGATTGGCGACCGCAGTGGTTTTATTGCTGCTGGCAGATGCTGCCGCGCGCTTTTACAACGAACCCCGCCTCGTCCCTGTCATGTTCGGATTGGCTGCCGTGCGCGCTATCTCGTGTTTCGAGAACATCGGACCGATCATATTTCGAAAAGACATGGCGTTCGATCAGGACTTCAAGTTTTCGCTATACAAGAGAGTGGCTACGACATTTCTCGCAACTATCCCGCTCGCATTCTTGTTGCGAAACTATTGGGCATTGGTGGGCGGAATGATCGCGGGCAGTTGCATCGGGCTCGCGCTAAGCTACCTTTTGCATCCGTATCGGCCGCGGCTTTCGCTGAGTGCAATTCGCGAACTGCTCGGCTTTTCGAAGTGGCTGCAGATTGCACACATCCTGTCATTTGCGTCCGGGCGCGCGGCTGACTTCATCATCGGCCGGATTGCAGGCGCGTCCGCGCTCGGACTTCTCACCATTGCAAAGGAGATCTCAAACTTGCCCAGCGCCGAGCTTACCGCGCCGATCCACAAAGGCATATTTCCGGGCTATGCGAAGATTGCTGCCAATCGATCCTTGCTCAAACGCGCTTACCTGAGAGTGACCTCCGTTCTCGTTTTGATCGTCGTTCCTGCCGGAGTCGGGCTGAGCTTAGTCGCTGAGCCTACCGTACTGGTGTTTTTCGGCGAGAAATGGACCGGTATGGTGCCGTTGATCGGAATCCTGGCAGTAAATGGGGTGCTGGGCATTTGGTTGACTACCGCCGCTTACGTGTACCTCGCGCTCGGAATGCCGCGTCACACTACGATGCTGGTGGGAGTGTATGCCGGGGTATTCCTCGGCATGATGGTATGGCTGCTCCCGACGTGGGGCCTCAAGGGCGCCGCTGTCTCCATGCTGTTCGGAACCATTGCCACAATGCCATTAAATTTTCGGTTCTTGTCCGACGCTATCGGGGTAACGTTGCTCAATTTGTCGGAAATAGTGTGGCGACCCGTATTTGCGATGCTCATTATGGTCGGCGCGGTACTGACAACTAGATACTACATCGGGCCCGCGCATACGCT
>DASYSI010000340.1:0-8249 GCA_036003485.1 Burkholderiales bacterium
CGAGGAAACGGTGTCCATTCTGCGCGGCCTGAAAACGCGCTTCGAGGCTCACCACGGAATCAAGTACGCCGCCTCGGCGCTCACTTCCGCGGCTGAGCTTGCCGCACGCTATATCAACGACCGCCACCTACCCGACAAAGCGATTGACGTAATCGACGAGGCAGGTGCGGCGCAACGCATCCTGCCGAAATCGAAACAGAAGAAAGTAATCACCAAGCATGAAATCGAGGAAATTGTCGCCAAGATTGCGCGCGTGCCGGCGCAAAGCGTCAATTCCGACGATCGCTCGCAGCTCAAAAATCTCGACCGCAACCTGAAGGCTGTGGTGTTCGGTCAGGACAAGGCAATCGACGCGCTGTCCTCCGCGATCAAAATGGGAAGGAGCGGTCTCGGTAATCCGCAGAAGCCAACGGGAAGCTTCCTGTTTTCAGGTCCGACCGGCGTAGGCAAGACCGAAGTTGCGCGTCAGCTCGCCTACATCATGGGTGTGGAGCTGATTCGATTCGATATGTCCGAATACATGGAACGTCATGCCGTGTCGCGCCTCATCGGCGCGCCGCCTGGCTACGTCGGTTTTGATCAGGGCGGCCTCTTGACCGAGGCCGTCACCAAGCACCCCTACTCGGTGCTGCTGCTCGACGAGATCGAGAAGGCGCATCCAGATGTCTACAACATTCTGTTGCAGGTCATGGACCACGGCACGCTGACTGACAACAACGGGCGCAAAGCGGATTTTCGCAACATGATGATCATCATGACGACCAACGCCGGCGCCGCCGAGCTGTCGAAGAGCACCATGGGGTTCACCCAGGTCACGCAGGCCGGTGACGAAATGGCCGAGATCAAGCGCATGTTCACTCCCGAGTTTCGCAACCGGCTCGATGCGATCATCTCGTTCTCCGCGCTCGACCGCGACATCATCATGCGCGTGGTCGATAAGTTCCTGATGCAGCTTGAAGAGCAGCTACAGGAGAAGAAAGTCGAAGTCACTTTCACGCCTGCGCTCAAGGACCACCTTGCCAAGAAAGGCTTCGACCCGCAAATGGGCGCGCGTCCGATGGCACGCCTGATTCAGGACACGATACGCACGGCGCTTGCCGATGAACTCTTGTTCGGCCGGCTTGCCAACGGCGGCAAAGTGAGCGTCGATCTCGACAAAGATGAGAAAGTCCGGCTGGTATTCGCCGAGGAAGAGGCGAGCATCGCCTGAACGGCAGTTTCCCGCGCGCCGCCCACCGGTGCGCGATAATAACAATATTGCGATTTGATCGAAGCGGCCGCGCGAGTGGCCGCTATAGTCCGATTACGCATTGACCACGAATTGACCCATGAAGTCCATATACCGTTCCAGTGCCGGCGCCATCTTGCTGGCAGTCGCGACGGTCTGGCCGGCGGCTGCACAGGACCCGGCGGTGATACGCGCCATGGCCGCGACCTGCGCGAACTGCCACGGCACCGACGGCCACAGCGTAGGGACGGTGCCCAGCCTCGCCGGCGCAGACAAGGGCACCATCGTGCAGCAAATGCAGGAATTCAAAGCAGGCAAGCGCCCAGCGACCATCATGCACCAGCTCGCGAAAGGCTACACCGACGGGCAGATCGATCAGCTCGCCGCATACTTCGCGGCGCAGAAGAAGTAAAGAAATCGCCATGACGATCAATCGACGCGAATTCATCCGATGGATTTCGGCAGGCGCGGGCCTTACGGCGGTTGCCGGCTCTGCCGGCAGCGGCGCCGGCCCGACAGTCGGCCGCGTGGTCGTAATCGGTGCCGGCTATTCCGGCGCGACCGCGGCGAAATATATCCGGCTATGGGCTCCAGATATCGAAGTCACCCTGGTCGAGCGCAATGGCGAATTCATTTCATGCCCGCTCAGCAATCTGGTATTGGGCGGCAGCAAGACGCTCGCCGACATCACCGTGGGCTATAGCGGACTTGACAAGTATGGCGTCAAGCGCGTGCGCGACGATGCGGTTGCGGTCGATCCCGAAAAGCGCGAAGTGCGGCTCGCGTCGGGCGCAACACTCGCCTACGACCGGCTCGTAATCGCGCCCGGTATCGACTTCAACTATGAAACAATCCCAGGCCTGAACAATGCGGATGCGCAAAGCCGCGTGCTGCACGCGTGGAAAGCAGGCGCGCAGACTGTCGCATTGCGCAAGCAGCTCGAAGCCATGCCTGACGGCGGCGTCTACGTGCTGCATATTCCAAGAGCGCCTTATCGTTGCGCGCCGGGGCCATACGAGCGGTCGTGCCAGGTCGCTTATTATTTCAAGCGTGCGAAACCGAAGTCGAAAATATTGATCCTCGATGCCAACGAGGATGTGCAATCGAAAAAAGGACTGTTCATGGCGGCGTGGAACGGCCCTTACAAAGGGATTATCGAGTATCGGCCCAATAGTGATTTAGAAGATGTCGACGCCAAGACACTGACTGCCAAACTGCAGTTCGACACGGTCAAAGCCGATGTGCTCAACGTAGTGCCGCCGCATGGGGCGGGGGAGATTGCGCGGCAAGCCGGGCTCGTGACGGCTAACAACCGCTGGTGCGGCATCGACTGGCTGACGATGGAATCTCTCAAGGTCAAAGGCGTGCACGTGCTCGGCGACGCCACGCTCTCGGCGCCCGCGATGCCAAAGTCAGGGCACATAGCCAATCAGCATGGGAAGGTGTGCGCCGCGGCGGTAATCGCTCTGATCAAGCAGCAACCGGTCAATACGCAGCCAATGATGAGCAGCGCCTGCTACAGCTTCGTCGACGATAAGAACGTGATGCACGTCGCGTCCGTGCACGTCTACGACGCGTCGCAAAAAACAATGATCGGGATCAAAGGCGCCGGCGGGGTCTCCGACCAGGCGAACGAGCTCGAGGGTACTTACGGATTCGCATGGGCGAAAAACATCTGGGCCGATATGCTGGCCTGATGCGAACGCGCGGACCGAGGTCTTGATGCGCGCTGGCGAATCGCTACTAGTGCTTAAGATGTCCTTTGATGCCCGAGTTCGCGACGGCATCCAAAATAGCCGGAATGCGCTCGAACTCGACGGATTTATCGATGAAGTAATCCGCCCCCAGTCTGAGGCTTTCACGACGGAACGTGGGACTCGCATGATTCGTCATGATGACAATTGAAAGCTTGGATTTTGGAAGGTTTCTACGAACTTCGCGCAGCACGTTCAAGCCATTTCCCTCGAGCAAATTTATGTCGACGAACATGAGATCGGGAGGCGAAACTGAAACCGCGCTGATCGCCTCAGTTTCCTTGTCCGCCGTTCCGATTAATTTAAGATTTTTGTGCTCGGTTATTTCTTCGGCTAGACGCTCGCGAAAGACGGGCGAATCTTCGACAATAAATACACGCACCGGCAACGGCTTATTCACGCGCGTATCGAGACCAATTTGGGTCATGAGCGAAAAGAATCGCCGGGAGGCCACGGGCTTCCCGGCTTTCTTTACTCCGCGTTTATCAGTTAGAGCTTGCCCATCAGCAGCAGCACGATTAGCACGAGCAGGACCAAACCTAAGCCGCCGCTCGGACCGTAGCCCCAACCCGAACTGTATGGCCACGTGGGCAACGCACCCAGCAGAAGAAGAATTACAATAATCAAAAGTATGAGATTCATGTAAGCTCCTTTCTTTTCAGTTAATACGCTTTTGTCCAATCACGGCTTTTATCTTCTAAAGCTGTACGATTCGCGATACACCGCGGCTAGGCCCGATACATGCGACCGCCCTCGAGCCGAACCCGATCGCCCGGGCGTAGATCGGTGATGTTGTCCTCGACCAAGGTCTGGTACCTGCCGTCATCCATGCGTATCGTGACTCGAAAAGTCTCATTCGCGCCCCGTGTACGGTTCTGAACCTGGTTACCCGCAACCGCGCCGCCTGCGGCGCCGATTACGGTCGCGGCGGTCTGTCCGCTGCCTCCGCCAATCTGATGGCCTATCAGACCGCCGATGATGCCGCCGATGATCGTGCCGGCAATGTTATTGCTATCGCCTTTGCGTATCACTTCAATCCTGTCAACGGTGCCGAGCGTATAAGGGACAGGCTGTGATTGGTACTGTGGCGGATATGGCGCCGGATACTGCGATGGATATGGCGGTGGGTACTGCGACGGATACTGTGACGGATACTGCGATTGCGCCTGGTTGCCATAATACGGATCGTCAGCACAACCCGCGAAAATTGCGGCTGCAGCAAGTGTTACGATCAAAAATCTATGTTTCATAAAAATCCTCGCTCTAAAAATTAATATTGAATCCCAAGCTCACCTGCGGGCGATCTCGTTGTCGCGCCCAGTGCCCCGAAGTTAAAATCGATTATGAAGCGCAGGTAATTTGGCGAAATGGGCCCCTGTCCGATTCGAATGTAGGACTAAGGCTACGCCAGAGGCGAAGACGCAGCATCGGCACTGCGGGGTAAGCGCAATTGGCCCGGGCGCGGCGGCCGCTTGAATGCATTTGGCATATCGAGCGCGCGCTTTTGGGACAGGCGATAATTGTGCGGGTTTTAAGCGCGACCGGAAATACTAATGAGTCAGCTACGGCATGGGTAAGTTAATTGACCTGGCACCTATGGCCGTAGCCGCGGTCTTATCAAATTCCTGCCGCGCGCAGCCGAAGGGGATCGAAATCAATGAAATATAAGGACTACTACCAGATATTGGGGGTGGAACGTAATGCGAGCGTCGAACAGATCAAAAAAGCATACCGCAAGCTCGCCCACAAATATCATCCTGACGTATCGAAGGAAGCCGACGCCAAGGAAAGATTCCAGGAAATCGGCGAGGCATATGAGACACTGAAGAGTCCGGAAAAGCGCGCCGCCTACGATCAACTCGGCAGCGGTTACCAGACCGGCCAGGATTTTCGGCCGCCGCCCGACTGGGGCAGGCAGTTCGGACAACAGTTTGGCGATACGCAGTCTGCGTTCGATGAGGCGGACCTCGCGGATTTGTTTGCGGGTTTTGCCGGCGGCCGCGGTGCCCGCGGCGCGCGCGGTGCGAAGTTCCCGATCCCGGGGGAAGATTACGAAGTCGAAGCGCACATCACGTTGGAGCAGGCTGCACAGGGTACTGAGCTCGATATCAATCTGAGCGTGCCTGAGTTCGATGAGCAGGGCGTGCCACGTCGCGTCCCGCGTACGTTCAAGGCGCGCATTGCCAAGGGCGCATCCGAAGGCCAGCGGCTTAGATTGTCAGGCAAAGGCGGCAAAGGCTCTAACGGCGGACGCGACGGTGATCTGTACCTGAACATCAGGCTATTGCCACATCCGCTGTTTCGGCCCGTCGGTCACGATCTGTACGCCGATCTGCCACTCGCACCGTGGGAGGCTGTGCTGGGTGCCCCGGTCGAAGTGCCGACGCTCGACGGCGCGGTGCGTCTCAAGGTGCCGCCCGCAACAAAGTCGGGGCAGCAATTACGCTTATCCAAACGCGGGCTGCCGAAATTGCGGGAAGGCGCGGGCGATCTTTATGCGGTGGTGCAAATCGTGGTTCCCGCTAATACGACCGAACGCGAACGCGAGCTATACAAGCAGCTTGCCGACGTATCGACGTTCGATCCGCGCAGTCATTTTAAGAGGGCGTAACGCGATGAAATACGCGCTTCATCGGTTCGGTTGCTCTAAGGAGGCGGTCAAATGAAAATTGAAATCACCGATGCCGTGTGGCTGGACGAGCGCCAGCAGTTTTCACTGGCGGAGCTCGCGGACCTTTCGGGATTGCCGGAGCCCGAGCTCAAGCAACTAATCGATTACGAAACGCTGCTGCCCACCGACCCGGGCGCGGGCGAAGCCAGGTTTGGCGCGCACTGCCTGGTGATAGCACGCATGGCGTGCCGGTTGCGCAACGATTTCGATCTGGATTCCGGCGGTCTCGCACTGACGCTCACGCTGCTCGAGCGCATACGCGCACTCGAAGCGCAGTTACGCGCTTTGCGCGTGCTAATTCCACAGCAGGGGAAATATTAACCGATCCAGGAACTTGATTTGCGCCTGATGCGCCCTCACATTCCCGATTATGGCTAACTCTAACCTCAAGCGCTCACGGCAACCGGGCGTGCGCTCTGCGAAGGGGCACGCGTGAGCGAATATCTGCACGTCGTGTGCGCGCATTGCAATGCGAACAACCGCGTGTTGCGTGACCGTCTCGATGGCGGCGCTAAATGCGGCAGGTGTAAGCTCGCGCTGATTTCGGCGCAGCCGTTCGAACTCACCAAGGCGGGGTTCGATCACCACCTCAGCGGTAATGATCTGCCGCTGGTGGTTGATTTCTGGGCACCTTGGTGCGGGCCGTGTCGCATGATGGCGCCTGCCTATGAGCAAGCTGCCGCAAAGCTCGTGCCGCAAATACGCCTTGCCAAACTTAATACCGAGGCGGAGCCGGACGTGGCTGCGCGCTTCGGTATCCGTGGGATTCCGACGCTGATCGCATTCAAAGCCGGTCGCGAGGTCGCGCGCCAGTCCGGAGCCCTCGATTTGCCCGGATTGATGGGGTGGATAAAGGCCAACGTTTAAGTAAAGTGAGTATCTATGTCATCGCGTAATCCGACAAGCTGGATGTGGGCGCAAGCATGCGAGCTGCTCGAGCAGGCCGAGCAGATGCACCGTCAGTTTTTCCGGCTGACTACGTCCGAGCGCGCGCAGGCGGTATGGGAGCCACCGGTCGACGTATTCGAAGATGAACGCGAAATCATCGTCGTCATCGCGCTGCCGGGTGTCGCGGCCGAGAATATTGAAATCACCTTCGAGTCCGCGATCCTCGTGGTGCGAGCCGACAGCCGCATTCCGTTCGCCGGCCCGCGCCATGCCGTGCGGCGGCTCGAGATTCCGTACGGATATTTTGAGCGGCGCGTCCAGTTGCCGGATGTGCGTGTCGAAGCCGCTACACGCGAGGTCGTGGACGGCTGCCTGATATTGAAGTTGCGCAAGATGGGCGAGACGGGACAATCATGAACGAATCAGCCAGTACCAATATCAATCCGGTCAGCGCCGAGGCGAATGCCCGCGTCGATTCGACTTCCACGGAAGATCAGCCGCAGCGCGAGAACACGTCGCGGCCGCTTCCGCAGGACGCGCTCATCATCGTGCCGGTGCGTCACGTTGTGCTGTTCCCCGGTGTCGTGTTTCCGCTCACGCTCGGGCGCGAGCGTTCGCGCATTGCGGCGCAGGAATCCGCGCGCCTGCAGCGTCCGCTCGGCGTGCTGCTGCAAAGCAAGCCGGAAACCGATCAGCCGGCAGCCGACGATCTGCATTGGGTCGGCACTACCGCCAACGTGCTGCGCTACATCACGGCGCCCGACGGCTCGCATCACGCGATCTGCCAGGGCGTGAAGCGCTTTCGAGTCCTGCAGTTTCTGGAGGGCTATCCGTTTATCGCGGCACGCGTCGAGTTCATTGAAGATTCCGAGCAGACCGATTCGGACATCGAAGGACGTGCCCACAATCTGAAGCAGCGCGCAATTGAGATATTGCAGCTGCTGCCGCAGGTGCCGGAAGAAATGGTGTCCGCGCTTCAGGGCGTCAACGGGGCCGCGCGGCTCGCTGACTTCATTGCGGGATTGATGGACATCAGCGTCGAGGAGAAACAAAAGCTGCTCGAGACTTTCGACCTGAAGGCGCGGCTCGACAAGCTGCTCGAACTGCTGTCACATCGCATAGAAGTTCTCAAAGTCTCGCGTGAGATCGATGAGCGGACCAAAGCGTCGATCGACGATAAAGGTCGCAAACATCTGCTGCGCGAGCAGATGCAGTTGATTCAGAAGGAGCTTGGCGAAGGCAACGAGGGGGCGGCGGAAATCGCCGAACTCGAGAAAGCGATTGCCGAGGCCAAAATGCCCGAAGAAGTCGAGAAACAGGCGCGCAAGGAGTTGCAGCGTCTCGCGCGGATGCCCGAAGGCGCCGGCGAGTACTCGATGATCCGCTCGTACCTCGACTGGCTGATCGAACTGCCGTGGGCGGCTGATGCGGAAACGGCGATCGACATTGCGCAGGCGCGGCAAATCCTCGATAACGATCACTACGGGCTCGAGAAGATCAAGCGGCGAATTCTCGAGTACCTCGCCGTGCGCAAGCTCAATCCATCGGGCAAGAGCCCGATCCTGTGCTTCGTCGGTCCACCCGGCGTCGGCAAGACCTCGCTCGGCCAGAGCATCGCGAAGGCGACCGGGCGCAAGTTCGTACGCGTGAGCTTGGGCGGCGTGCACGATGAAGCCGAAATCCGCGGTCACCGGCGCACGTACATCGG
>DASYSI010000341.1:0-13760 GCA_036003485.1 Burkholderiales bacterium
CCGGCGCGGTCGATGGCGCGCAGCGCGGCGAATTCCTCGCCGGCGTGAGTGGTGAGATAAAACCGAATCCAGCGTGAACGCGGGGCAGCGTGTGGACGCGGGGGCGTCAGTCGATGTCCACCGTGCCCGTCGCAGTACGTAGCGCCGACCAGCGTGCCGCCGGCCTGGCGCCAGGCGATTCGAGCACTCCTTCCATGGCATCGCCTTTTACGCGGCCCGAGAAACGCGTGTCGCCTTTACCGTCCGGCAGCGCGAAGCTGAGCTCGTTGCCGCGCAGCGATATCTGCTGTGCTTGCAGCGTCTTTCTCCCTGCCGTCACGCTGCCCTCGATCCTCTGGTAGTGCTGCTTGAGCGTGAGCTCGTATGTTTCGCCGGCAGTGGTCCTGATCTCCCATTTGCCCGCAATTTTGGCCGGCACATGCCACAGATAAATCGTCGCTTTGGGGACACCCGTCACCGATTCCTTCTCAGGCACGTCGAAACTGATCTGATCGTCGGGAGTCCATTGGCTGCCGAAGTGATAGTCGTGCGAGACGATGCGCGCGCCTGGAGTGAGCTCGTTGAAGATCTTGGAGCGCAGATCCACCATCATTGCCGGCAACAGGTATAGCGTCAGCACCGACGCCTTGCTGAGGTCGGCCTTGAAGACGTCGAGCTGCACGAAGCTCACGCGTTCCGCAATGCCGAGTTTCTGCGCGGTATTGTTGGAGAGCCTGACCAAGTCCGCGTCAATGTCGACTCCCATGCCGCTCGCGTTAAGCTTTTTTGCCGCGGTGAGAACGATGACGCCGTCGCCCGACCCCAGATCGATGACGAAATCCTTTTCGTTAACGTTCGCGAAACGCAGCATCTGATCGACTACCACCTGCGGCGTCGGCACGTACGGTCCGCCCGTCTTAGGATCCTCGGCGGCAAACGCCGCGTTGAGCCAGGCTGCCGCTGCAAGCGCAGTCAGCAGCATGGGCAGGACGCGCCCGCGATTTTCAGCCGAAGTCATGACACTCGCTAGAAGTTGAGCTTGTCGCCGGGGTTGATCGGAAATACCTTGGTCGAAGAGTTGCCAAGCGCTCCGATGTATTCCTGGGGCGTGCCTTTGAGCACCGGAATCGTGCCGTAGTGCATTGGAATCGCAAACCGCGGCTTGAGAAAATTGTTGGTCACGTAAGCCGCGTCCACCGGACTCATCACGAAATGACCGCCGATCGGAATCATGATCAGATCGGGTTTGTAGTATTCACCGATTAACTTCATGTCGCCGAATATTCCGGTGTCTCCCATGTGATAGATCTTGAAGCCGTTCTCGAGCTCGATGATGAAACCGACCGGCTCTCCTCCGATGTGGCTCTCGGGCTTATTGGTCGCGGGATTGGTCCACAAAATCTCGGAACTGTGTTCGGCGTGCGTTGCGGTAATTTTGACGCCGGGAAACGGCGTGATGGTGCCGCCTTTGCCAAAGCGCTGGGAAAGGTCGGCCGACAGAATGCCGAGTGTGGTCAGCGCCTGGTTGAGCCCGGCCGGCCCATAGAGCGGCACATTGTGCTTTTTCGACAGCGCCGGCGCATCGCCCAGGTGGTCGCCGTGCCCGTGCGTGACGAGGATCAGGTCGATCTTGCCGAGCGCATCGAGGTTCTTGTACTGCGGCGGCGTCTTCGGATTGGCGGTGAGGAAAGGATCGACCAGGATCACTTTGCCGTTGACGGTCGTGATGCGCATCGCCGACTGTCCCAGCCATAGCACTTCGATTCCGCCGCTCTTGCCTGAATCCGGTGCCGGCGCAGTCGCGCACCCGGCAAGCAGCGCCAGCGCGGCCATGATTCCAGCGATGTTACGCAATGCGTGTTTCATGGTGTCCTCCTGGGTGTTTAATGACAGCTACGGTTTCACGAACTTGAGCACGTACTCGTCGTTAGGAACAGTCGATTTGAATACCGGCACGTCGCGCGGATCGTCGCGATTGCGCAGGAAACCACCTTCTCCGATATACCGAAAGCCTGCAGCTTCGATTTCGCTACGCTCCGTACTCTCTTCCATGCGGTGCAGCGTTTTGGTCTCGGTCGCGCCGGTGCCCGGCCGCCCTGAGTGGTCGGCAACGATGTATATCCCGCCGCGTTTGAGTGCGTTGAATACGGCGCGGTTCATCCTGGCGCGGTCGGCGCCGAGATGCACCGTGTCATGATAGAAAAAATTGAGCGTCACGAGATCGAGGTTCGTGGCTTCGGGCGGCAGCGGGTCTTCGAGCTCGCGCACGACATGCACGACGTTCTGCATGACCGGTTTTTTCATGCGCTCATCGATGCGCGGTGCATAATTCGGAATATTCTGTGCATAGACTTTGCCGGTTGGGCCGACCGCGCGCGCAAGCAATTCGGTGTTGTAACCCGCAATTGCGCCGAGATCGGCGACGCGCATGCCCGGCCGCACTTCGTAGAACGCGAGCATTTGCGCCGGCTTGCGGCGCATGTCGTTCTTGCGGTCTGCCTCGCTGCGGTCAGGACTCGCGACCAGCGCCTGGAAATCCGGCGGCGGGGAGCTCGTCGCACATCCGGTCAGCAGCGCAGTCAGCATTGCCGCGGCGAGCCATGCGCCGCGCGTAATCACACTCATCGTACTCTCCTTAAAGTGATTTAGACAATTCGGATTATCGACGTGCCTTCTCCTTCTCCTTGCAATCCTGCAGAATCTCAAGCGGTGCCCGGGTGCCGCCCTTGAATGCCTGATCCGCTACATCCCGGATGCGCGTCATTTCAGCAGCGCTGAACTTGTTATTCGTTTGCAGCTTTTCGAGTTCGTCCTGCACTACGGGCAGCGAATAACCCTGATCGCGCATTTGCTGCGTCGCGTACGCAATGTTGCCAAGCTGTTCGCATGTCACTTCGGCCGACGCTGCAGCGCCGTAAATCACGAGAACAAAGCAAGCAAGCAGACGCATGGGCGGCAGGATTCGGGGATCGGCCGCTATGTTATACCAGCGGCAATGCCGGCGCATCCCGCCAGCCAATAAATGGCCCCCAAACGACTTTCTCGCATAGCGCTTACCATCGGTCCATGGTGAAAGCGTTATCATCATCGATTGCGACATGCTGGGCAATCTCCGAACAGCAGGCGCGGCACCTTTATTCCGAAAGCGCCGTGATTATAGAGCGCCATTAACCGGGGATCCCCACCCCAACCATTTTCCAATTTCATGCCATGGCCCCCAACCCGCACGTTAGAATCGCAAGCGCGCCAGACATCTCTGGGATCACTGCGATCTATCGCCATCATGTCCTGCACGGACTCGCCTCGTTCGAAATCGACCCGCCCGACGCGGATGAAATGACGCGACGTTTTGCCACGGTGCGTGAGCTCGGCCTGCCCTATCTGGTCGTTGAAACCGGCGGTATTGTTGCGGGTTATGCGTACGCCGGCGTCTACCGTGCGCGTCCTGCTTACCGCTACACGGTGGAGAACTCGGTTTATGTGCATCCGGATTTCTCCGGCCAAGGCATCGGCAGTGCGCTGCTCGCGCAACTGATACGAGGCTGCGAACATGCCGGCAAACGCCAGATGATTGCGGTGATCGGCGACAGCCAGAACACGCCGTCGATCAGGCTGCACGAGAAATTCGGCTTCACGCACGTCGGCGTACTGCCGGCGGTCGGTTTCAAGTTCGGCCGATGGGTCGATTCGGTGCTGATGCAGCGTGGTCTCGGCGACGGCAACCTGCGTGCGCCGGCCTGACGCCGGATTGAGGCATCGGTCTCAACGCACGGCGACGGCACCCCTGCCGGGTGCAAACACATAGACGCGATTGTCGACCTCGCGCGGGTCACCCTCGTGTTTCAAAATCCAGCGCAACTGCACTGCGTGCGGTGAGCCCGCATATTCAAAATCGATACGCTCGATTGTGATGGTTGAAATCGACCGCCGCATGCGTTTTTTTTCGCCGCCGCTGTACCAGCAGCGGTATTCGAATTCGCGGGTTTCTCCCTGCCGCCACGCCCCGAGCGGATACTTTGCTTCCTGATCGCAGCTGCTGATGCCGAAGCGCGAATCGGCGACGCGCCCAATCGCGCTGCCATCCACGCGCAGCGCGAACTTCTGCCAGACGCCGCGGCGCGAGCGCTCGTAGACCGCCAATGTTTCGCCGGTATCCGGGTGTTTCCATTCGAACGGCCCGCGCCAGGTGCTGGGATCACGCGCCACACCTTCTGCAAAGCTGCCTTGCGGCATCGTAATTTCGCGCTTCCCGTCCCAGTGGGCGCCCAAAATCAGCTCAAGAGGAATGTAGCGAACCTGCGTCGCGGGGTCATAGGAAGCCGCCCAGACGTCGTCAGCACCCGGCGATTCCGGCGCCCAGCCCAAGCCGCACGCGATCACGCCACACGCGGAAAACATGAACTCGGACAGGCGCACGTGAGTCGATCCGCGGACCGGGCGCTAGCCCTGCTCGTCGAGCCCGACGTCCGCGCGCCAATCTTTGCTTTTGAACACGAGCGGCTTTAACGCCAGCAGCACCAATGCTGCGGCGACGACAAACATCGTGACGGCGATCGGGCGGTGCAGGAATATCGCGTAGCTTCCGCCCGACATCGCGAGCGACTGGCGCAGCGACAGCTCGAGGATCGGCGACAGGATCAGGCCGAGCGCGATCGGCGCGAGATCGAAATTCATTTTGCGCAGCAGATAGCCGAACGCGCCCATGATCAGCATGATCCACACATCGACCACGCTGCTGCTGACCGAATACACGCCGAGGATGCAGAAGCACAGGATCGTAGGATAAAGATATGAGTACGGAATGCGCAGCAGATTCACGAACAGGCCTACGAGCGGCAGGTTCAGGATCAGCAGCACGACGTTGCCCACGTACATGCTCGCGACAAATCCCCAGAATAGCTCGGGTTGCTGCGTAATCAGCATCGGACCCGGTGAAACGCCGTGGACCATGATCGCGGCGAGCATCACCGCCGTGATCGGGCCGGTCGGGATGCCGAGTGCCAGCATCGGCACAAACGCGCCGGTCGCGGCCGAATTGTTCGCCGACTCGGGACCGGCGACGCCTTCGATCGCGCCGTTGCCGAAACGCTCGGGATGAATCGACATTCGGCGCTCGACCCCGTATGACACGAACGAAGAAATGATATGCGCCGAGCCGGGAATGATGCCGATCAGAAACCCGAGCACGCTGCCGCGTGTGATGGGTCCGATCGACAGAAGCATCTCATCGCGCGAGGGAATCAATTGCCGCAGCGTGGGCCGCTGCACCGGCGGCGGGGTTGCCTGTCCCGCGGTAAGCAGGATCTCGGACAACCCGAACATGCCGACGGCGACCGGAACGATGCCGATGCCGTCGCTCAACTCTATGATCCCGTAACTGAAGCGCGTGTAACCGCTCATCGCGTCGATGCCGATCATCCCGAGCAAGAGACCGAGCGTCGCCATCGCAAGCGTTTTCAGCATCGAGCCTCCACTCATGTACGACAGCACGAATAAACCCATCAGCAGCAACGCGGTGTACTCGGGTGGACCGAAGCGCAGCGCAAATGACGCAAGTGTCGGTGCGAGTAACATCAGCGCTACGACCGACAGCGTGCCGGCAATGAATGATCCGATCGCCGCAATTGCGAGCGCGGGGCCGGCACGCCCGCGCTGGGTCATTGCATAACCATCGATACAGGTCATGACCGAGGCCGCCTCGCCCGGAATGCGCATCAGGATCGAAGTCGTCGAGCCGCCGTACATCGCGCCGTAATAGACGCCGGCGAGCAGCACGATCGCAATGATCGGATTGAGACCGAACGTCGCCGGCAGCAGCAGGCTGATACCGGCGAGCGGACCGAGCCCGGGCAGCATGCCAACCAGCGTGCCGATTACGCAGCCGGCAAATGCGTAAGCAAGGATCGAAGGCTGGAGCGCAACCGAGAAGCCGAGCATCAGATTGTTGAAGACTTCCGCCATCACATTCTCACAGCCCCCACGGCCCCTGCGGCAACTGGACTCTGAGGAGTGTGGCGAAAACGTAATAAGAAATGAACGCGAAGCCGACTGCAACGAGCAGGATCGGCAGCGGCCGTTTGCGCTCGACCACGCCCAACATGAATACCAGCAGCGCAATCATGGTGAGCCGATAGCCGATGCGCTCGAGCGCAAACGCCGCGACGCCGCATGCGATCATCGCCACGGTGCCGTGCATGGTTTCGCTCCAGTCTATGGTATTGAGCAGCGGCGAAGCGCCGCCGCGCAACGCGATCAGCAGGCCAAACGCTCCGAGCGCGATCGCGAGCACGAGCGGCATGTAACCCGGCCCCGGCGCCGCGAGCGAACCGAGCGGATAGACGCGATTTTCCCACGCCACCATCACCGCGATCACGACCAATACGATGCCCGAGAGCTGATCTCCTCTCAGACCGCGCTGGCCGCGGCCAGCGGCTTGGGGAGAGTTCATCAAGCTACTTCTGGTCTTCGACTTTACCGACGACCTTCACCACTTCGGCCAGCCGTTTCGCGTCGGCCGCCCAGTATTTGGCGAATTCCGGCGCATCGAGGTAATGCACCGGCGAGTTGACCTTGGCCATCGTCGTCTTGAAATCCGGATCTTCAACTGCTTTGCGCGCCGCGTCGCGCAGCACCTTCATCACCGGCTCGGGCGTGCCCCGGGGCGCAAACATCCCTGCCCAGATGTAATACTCGATGTCGTAACCGAGTTCCTTGAACGTCGGCACGTCGGGATACGCTTCGTGGCGCTTCGCGCCCCAGCTTGCAAGCGGACGCAGCTTGCCGGCTTTGACATGACTCGAGATTGCCGCAGGTCCGCCCGCGGTCATTTCGACGTGCCCACCGAGCAGCGCGGTGATCGCAGGGCCGCCGCCGTTAGTCGGGACATGCCGCATCCTGAGATTCGCCGCGTGCAAAAACATTTCCATCGGCATGTGCAGCGCGCCATAGATGCCGGACGACGAGTACGACATCTGGCCGGGTTTCGATTTGGAGAGCGCTACCAGTTCTTTCAGCGATTTGACCGGAAGCGACGGGTGCACAACCAGGATGGTCGGGTCGTCGGAAATAAGCGCGATCGGAATCAACTGGTCGAGCGCGTAAGCGGGCTTGCGGTCGAATAGCTTGTCAGCTTCGGGAATCACCGAGATGCTGGAGAGCGCCATCAATATCGTGTAGCCGTCGGGCTTGGCATTGGCTACGGCTGCGTTGCCAACCGCGCCGCCGGCGCCGCCCCGGTTGGCCACGACGACCGGCTGCTTGAGTATTTTCTCCATCGCAGCAGCCGTGGGTCGGCCCGTGATATCCGCGACCCCGCCCGGCGGAAACGGCACTATCATGGTAATCGGGCGCGATGGATAAGCGTCTTGCGCGTGTGCGCCAGCCGCGGCGAGCGCGAGCAGTGCAGCAATAAGGCAGCGTTTCATGTCTCCTCCGGTTTTGTGTATACGATCGCGGCTGCGATTCTACCCAGCCCGCGGGCCGGCTGCATCAATCATCCATCATCCATCATTGTCGCTGCCGAAACGAAATCGGCGATTCAATCAACCGGATTTTCCAGCGTGCCGATCGGCTCGATGGTAATCGCGACGCGATCGCCTTTCCTGAGAAATTTCGGCGGGTTGAAACCGATGCCGACGCCGGCGCAGGTGCCGGTCGCGATTAGATCACCGGGATCGAGCGTCATCACGCGCGACAAGGTCTCGATCAGCGTGGGAATGTCGAATATCAATTGACTCAACTGAGCGTCCTGACGCACTTCACCGTTGACTTTGGTGATCAGATGCAGTGTTGCCACGTCGCGCACCTCGTCGGCGGTGACGATGCACGGTCCCATCGGGCAATAGCCGTCGAGGCTTTTGCCGAGGAACCATTGCTTGTGCTGGTTCTGCAGCGTGCGCGCGGTTGCATCATTGATGATGGTATAGCCATACACATGATCGAATGCATCCTGCTTGCTGATGCCGCGCCCGCCCGGGCCGATCACGACCGCCAGCTCGCCCTCGTAATCGGTCGAATTCGTATAGTCGAGATAGCTCGGAATCGGCTCGCCGCCCGCAATGACCGAGTTCGGCCATTTGGTGAACATGATGGGGAGCTCCGGAATTGCATCCTTGCCCGCGCTCGCGTCGAAACCGCTGTTATGAAATTCGCGCGCGTGATCGTAGTAATTTTTGCCGACACACAGGATGTTTTTCACCGGACGCGGGATTGGCGCGTGGAGCTTGACGCTGTCAAATAGCAGCCTGCCCTCGCCACTCTTCACCGCGGCGCGCGCGCGCTTCAACCCGTTCTTGCCGAGCGCGATCAAAGCGGTCATGTCCCTGGGCAGGCGCGTGGTTGCTGCGAGATCGACGATAGTGTTGGATGCCGCATCGTGCACGCCGGCACGCGTTCCTTGCGCATCGGAAAAAGTTACCAGACGCATCGGGCTCCTCCG
Source organism: Burkholderiales bacterium (assembly GCA_036003485.1). Taxonomy (GTDB): domain Bacteria; phylum Pseudomonadota; class Gammaproteobacteria; order Burkholderiales; family SG8-41; genus PALSA-1004. The sequence goes on from DASYSI010000341.1 coordinate 8,417, forward strand.
GGATTCTGGTTTCAGGTTTCAGGTTTCAGGAGTTAAGAACCTCGGGTGTAGGGATTGTTTCTTCGCCTCACCTCACGCCTCACGCCTCACGCCTCACGCCTCCTCATTGACCCGCTTTGGCGCCGGAAAATTTGACCACCTTGGCCCATTTCGCAATATCGATGTTCAAATACTTCTCGAATTCTGCGGGAGTCATCGACATCGGTTCCGCGCCCTGCTCGTTCCAGGTTTTCTTCACGTCGGGCCGCGCAACGATTTTTGTGATCTCGGCATTGAGCCGGTCGATCACCGGCTTGGGCGTCCCGGCCGGCGCCATGATGCCAAGCCAGATTGTGGTCTCATAACCTTTCACACCCGCTTCGTCTATCGTCGGGATGTCAGGCAACACGCTGGAACGCTTGCGGCCGCTCGTGCCCAGCGCCCTGACCCGTCCCGCCTTGGCAAACGGTGCCATCGTCGTGATCGCGTCTAGCATCATCTCGACCTGCCCGCTCATTACGCTGGTGCGCGCTTCCGGACTGCCCTTGTGAGGAATATGCACGATATCGACGCCCGCCAGCGACTTGAACAATTCTCCGGCCATGTGGTACGGCGTACCGGTTCCGGAGGACGCGTAGTTGAGGCCGCGCGGCTTCGCTTTCGCTAACGCAACAAGTTCCTTCACCGACTTCACCGGCACCGAAGGATGCACCACCAGCAGCAGGTCCGAGTTGTTGACCGGCGCCACCGCGACGAAATCCTTCATCAGCGTGAACGGCTTCTTCGCAACCAGCGACTCGTTGACGGTATGAGTGTTGGACATCATCAGCAGCGTGTATCCATCCGGCGGTGCCTTCGCCACGATCTCGGTGCCGATGATCGAGCCCGCACCAGGGCGGTCATCGACGATAAACGATTGCCCGAGCGATTCCTGCAGTTGATGACCCAGAAAGCGGGCATAGATATCGGCCGGTCCACCCGCGCCAAACGGCACCACGATGCGCACAACCTTGCTGGGGTACGGCTGCGCCCACCCGCTTTGCCACTGCATGCAGATGAATGCGGCGGCCAATGCGCACAGCGCACGCCGAGCAATAGATGTCATGTGATCCTCCTCGCGGCTGGAAAAGGCGCCAGTATCCGGCGCATGTTGCACTTGGTCAACCCGAGCGGCTCATTTGCCGTTATGCACGGTGCGGGCGTGCGCCGCGTCGATCGCGCCGCGCTGGCCGCGTGACAACATCCAGACCTATTTCAGTTACACTCGCGCGGATGTCGCAACAAGATGGTATGCCGTTGCACTCCAACGGCAGGATGATCTCAGACTGTTGAAGCGGCGATGAATTCCGTGCATCGAAAAACCAACGTCAAGAGGTGCGCCATGAACACGATCAAATCCTTGCAGCAAAGCCGCCGCGTATTTCTGCAATCTGCAGCAGCGGCCATGATCGGCGTTATGGGCATTCTGCCGCTCCTCGTGCGGGCCGCGAACGACGCACCCAAGACGCTAAAAATCGGAATCGTCGGCTCAGGCCGGATCGGCGGAACGCTTGGCGAGCTGTGGGTGAAGGCCGGGCATCAGGTCATGTTCTCGTCGCTCGACATTGAACATGATAAGGCGCTGGCGGCACGCGTGGGGAGCGGCGCGCGCGCCGGCACGCCTAAAGAAGCGGCCGCGTTCGGCGACGTCGTGCTCATTTCCGTTCCGTACGCCGCGCTCCCGCAGCTCGGGCGCGATCTGGGTGATCTCATCAAGGGCAAGGTCGTTCTCGACACCTGCAATCCCATTCCGACACGCGACGGCGACATGGCAGTCGAGGCGAAGGCGAAAGGTACCGGCATCGCGTCGCCGCAGTTCCTGCCAGGCGCACGTCTCGTGCGCGCATTCAACTCGGTCGGCTACGCGCGCCTGCAAAGCGAAGCGCACCGCGCGGGCGAGCGCGTTGCGATTCCGCTCGCCGCCGACGACGCGGTGGCGCTGCAGACCGCCGTGCGCCTGGTGCAGGACGCGGGCTTCGAGCCGGTAGTGGTCGGACCGCTGGCGCGGGCAAAAGAGTTCGACACAGGCATGCCGGTCTACGGCAAGGCGCTGACAGCGGCCGAGTTGCGGCGCGGTCTTGGCCTCAATCCCTAGCAGGCTGATGCAAAACCCCATGGGGCCGCGGACAGCGCGGTGAACGAAGCGATCCTTCACCGCTGGCTCGTCAAGGCAGTCGCAGTGCGTCCGCGCGAAGTGCGGGCGCTGTGTTGGTCGTTCGCCTACTTCTTCTGTCTGCTCGCCGGTTACTACGTACTGCGGCCGCTGCGCGACGAAATGGGCGTCGCGGGAGGCGTGCGCAATTTGCAATGGCTTTTCACCGCAACCTTCTTCGTGATGCTCGCTGCGGTCCCCGTGTTTGGCGCGGTGGTCGCGCGCCTGCCGCGCCGGCGCTTCGTCCCGCTCGTCTACCAATTCTTCGTCGTCAACATCGTGATTTTCTGGGTGCTGCTCACGTTCGATGTCGGCAGGATTCACGTCGCGCGGGTGTTTTTCGTGTGGATCAGCGTGTTCAACCTGTTTGCAGTATCGGTCTTCTGGTCGTTCATGGCCGATCTGTTTTCGAGTGAACAGGGCAAGCGACTGTTCGGCTTCATCGCCGCCGGCGGGTCCGCTGGCGCGCTGGTCGGCCCGGCGGTAACAGTCGGACTCGCGGTGCCGCTCGGACCGGTCAACCTGCTCATCGTAGCGGCGCTGCTGCTGGAATTGGCTGTGCTGTGCGCGCACCGGCTCGAGTCGACATCGCTGCAACTCAGAGAAGAAACGACTGAGGGACAGCTCCGTGCAGCGCCTGGCGCGCAGCCCGAATCCGCCGGGCTGGGCGGCGGCTGGCTTGACGGCATCGCGATGGTGCTGCGCTCACCCTATCTTGGAGGCATCGCGCTGTGGGTCGCGCTGCTGTCGCTTGCCGGCACGTTCCTGTATTTCCAGCAGGCGAACATCGTCGCCGCCGCGTCCGACGACCCCGCGGTGCGCACGCGCATCTTTGCCACTATCGATCTTGCGATCGGGATTCTGACGCTCATCGTGCAGTGCCTTGCGACGGGGCGGCTGATCTCCCGCTTCGGCGTCGGTACGGCGGCCGCCGTACTTCCGCTGGTGTTCGGGCTCGGCTTCATCACGCTGGCGTTGGCGCCTGCGCTTCTTGTGGTCATCGCATTTCAGGCGATCCAGCGCGCTGCAAATTTTGCTCTCTCGAACCCTGCGCGCGAAGTATTATTTACGGTGCTCGAACGCGAGGAAAAGTACAAAGCCAAGAACGTGATCGACATCGTCGTCTTCCGCGGCGCCGATGCGGTCAGCGGCTGGCTGTTTGCCGCGCTGCGCGGTGCAGGGCTGGATCTTGCGCTGATATCGCTCGCTACAGTGCCGGTCGCGGCCGGCTGGCTCGCGTTGGCGGTCGCACTCGGGCGCGCGCATGAACGCCGCGCGCGGGTGAGCGCATGAACGCCGCGTGCGGCGTAGCGGTCTTAATACCACTGTAGAGACGGCCCCAGCCACCAGAGGAGCATGACGTGAAGATAGAGCTGCGCCGCGCGCTATGTTGATACCGTTCACCCGCAGGACTATTCTCAGGCTGCTCGGCGCAGCAGGCACCGCGCTAATGATGAACCCTATACTTGTGAAATCCGCGGCAACCGACTTGATCAGGCGCCCGATACCGAAAAGCGGCGAGCTGCTGCCCGCGATCGGGCTCGGCACCTACATCGTGTTCGATGTCGCGCCCGGCGCGCCGGAAATGACTGAGCTCAAGGAGGTGCTCAGGGTTTTCATTGCGGGCGGCGGACGCCTAGTCGACAGCTCACCGATGTACGGGCGTGCGGAAAGCGCAGTCGGCGAGCTCGCCGAGGAGCTGTCTGCGCTTCCATCCTTGTTTCTCGCCACCAAGGTATGGACCAACGGGCGCGAGGCCGGCATCGAACAAATGCGCAATTCAATGCGGCGGCTGCGAACACGCCGCATCGATTTGATGCAGGTTCACAATTTGGTCGATCTCGCAATACATCTGAAAACCCTGCGCGAATGGAAGCAGGCCGGCGCCATTCGCTACCTCGGTATCACGCACTATCATGAAGGTGCCTACCGCGAACTCGAAAAACTCCTGGCGACGCGCGACTATGATTTCGTGCAATTCAACTATTCACTTGCCGAACGCGAGGCCGAGGCGCGCTTGTTGCCCGCCGCAGCCGAGAGCGGGACCGCGGTAATTATCAACCGGCCGTTCGCGCAAGGCGAGTTGTTTGCCAAAGTCAAAGGTAGGACACTGCCGGCATGGGCCGCCGAGTTCGACTGCGAGAGCTGGGCGCAGTTTTTCCTCAAATACATAGTGGCACAGCCGGCAGTCAATTGCGTGATTCCCGGCACCGGCAAGGCGAGCCATATGCTCGATAACCTGAAGGCGGGCGCTGGCAGGCTGCCGAATGAACCGCAGCGAAGACGCATGGTCGAATTAATTCGGAGCCTCTGAATGCAAAGCTTTTATCGCATAATCCTGATCGTGCTGATCGCGTTGATCGCAGGCTGCAATGCGATGCGGCTGACTTATAGCCAAGCCGATACGATTCTCGCGTGGCGGGCCGATGACTATCTCGATTTCAATCCTCAGCAGAAGCGTGAATTTCGCGAACGTCTCGACCGCCTGCTTGAATGGCACCGTTCTCAGCAACTTCCGGAATATGCGGTTTTTGTAAACACCGCGGTCAGGAAAGGACAGCTTGGACTCAAGCGCGAGGACATCAAGTGGTTTGTCGATGGCATAAAGTCGCGCTATCGAATCATTATCGATCGCGGTGTCGACGACGCTGCCGAGGTGCTGGCAACCATCACGCCGCAACAAATCGTTGCGCTGCAAAAACAATGGGGCAAGGACAACCGGAAGTTTATCAAGGAGAACGAATTGGACGGCACGCTCGCTGACCGCAAGCGTGCGCGATTGAAGCGTAATCTGAAAGAGATCAAAGATTGGGCCGGAAATTTGACCTCGGAGCAGGAAGATCAAATCGCGGCCCTGCTCGAACCCATTCCTCAGATCAATCACCTTCGCCACCAGGATCGAATCCGCCGCCAAAAGGAATTTCTCGAGCTGCTCAAGGTGCGCACCAACAAGCAAGAATTCGGTACCCGTCTCCATGCGTGGCTGCGCGATTGGGAATCCGGGCGCACGCCCGAATTCGAACAGCAGTCAAACGAAGTGTACGAAAAACGCATACAATTTTATATCGCGGTCGAAAAGCTGCTGACACCCCAACAGCGCCAGCACGCATGGCAGCGACTGCAGGGATTCGGCGACGACTTCAAAGCTTTGTCGGAAAAGCCTTCCCGCGCAGG
>DASYSI010000342.1:0-12200 GCA_036003485.1 Burkholderiales bacterium
ATTTACGCGCGTCAAGCCCGGCGAATCGCTGCTGAAGGACGCGGCATAGCACAAGGCCGGCAGTAACGATCCACACATGGGCCGAGGTTGCGAAACGCTCCGGCACGAAGCTCGCCTGAAACAGAACTAATGGCGTCGCCATAGAGACCACAGATGACACGGAGAAATGCAAAAAGCAGAATCGACCCTCGGGTTTTGCTTTTCCAGGGCGAGCTCCGTGTCCTCTGTGGCTACAGTGGTTTTCTGAAATGGGTTTGAGGCTTTCGATTGACGAACTGACGCAGCTCGCGACGCGCGTGCTCGAAAACGCCGGCGCCGCGCGCGCGATGGCGCAAGCCGCCGCCAAAGCGCTGGTCGCAGCCGAAATGGAAGGGCTCGCCGGCCACGGCCTCGCGCGCGCGCCGTTGTACGCGCAGCATCTGCGCGAAGGCCGCGCCAACGGTCAGGCCAAGGTCAGCATCAAAACCGATAAAGGCGCGGCGTGCCTGATCGACGCCGGCGGCGGTCTCGCTTTTGAAGCGAGCGCGCTTGCGGTCAACGAGGCGATCAAACGCGCGCGGCAGTTCGGCGTCGCTTTCTGCGGCGTAACCCACAGCCATCATTTTGGAGCTGCCGCGTATCATCTGGCCCCTATCGCGCAGGCGGACATGGTGGGGCTTGCGTTCACCAATTCGCCGGCGGCGATTAACGCGTGGGGCGGCAAGAAACCTTTGTTTGGGACCAACCCGATTGCCGCGATTTTTCCGCGCCGTGCGGCGCACGCCGACGTGTCATCGGCGCAGGCGCCTGAGCGAAAACGGCCGCTCATCATCGATCTGTCGCTGACTGAGGTCGTGCGCGGCAAGATCATGCTCTACGCCAAGGAAGGCAAGCCGATTCCGCTAGGTTGGGCGGTCGACAGGGATGGCAAGCCGACCACCGACGCGCAAGCGGCGCTGACCGGAAGCCTGTTCGCGATCGGCGGCGCGAAAGGCGCGATGCTCGCGCTCGCGGTTGAGCTCTTGTGCGTCGCGCTGACCGGCGCTGCGTTCGGTTACGAAAATGATTCTTACTTTGAGCCGGGCAACAAGCCGTGCATCGGGCACGCGATCGTTGCGATCGACCCGGTGGCGCTCGCTGGAAGCGACACTTATTTCGAGCGCGTCGAGACGCTCGTCGCGGCGATGCTGCTGGATGAAGGCGTCCGGCTTCCCGGTGAGCGCCGCCACGCCGCAGCGACTGACGCGCGGGAGTGCGGCATCGAGCTGCCCGAGCCCGTCTACCGGCAGCTCGTCGCGCTTGCAGACTGAGCGCAAAGCCGGCGGCGTGGCCATCTGGAATGCGCTGATTACGCTGATCCTGGCCGCGTCGCTTGCGGGCTGTGACGTACCCGCCGAACATCCGGCGCTCAAGCAAGCCGCGCTGCCGCCGCTCATCCAGGCGCATCGCTTCGCCTATCACGGCGCCGTGCATGACGGCTATCAGTTCTCGCCCGATGGGCGCAAGCTCGCGTGGATCGGGCCTTCCTTTATACGCAACGCGTTGTTCGTGCGCGACAACGCGAACGGCGAGGTGCACAAGTACCGCGCCCGCTCGGCGGATTTTCAGTGGACACCCGACGGACGGCGGCTGTTGTACACGAACGACACCTCGGGCGCCGAAAATTCGCACGTCTACATGATCGACACCGACGATCCGCTTGCTGACGCGGTCGATCTGACTCCTTATCCTGGGGTCAAGGCCGTGATCCACCAGATCGTTGCCGCGAATCCCGCAACGCTGCTCGTTTACCACAATCGGCGCGATCCTAAATTATTCGATCTCTACCGCATCGACCTCAACACGCGCAAGGAAACGCTGGTGGCGCGCAATCCGGGCGATGCCGTAACTCCGATCACCGAGCGCGACGGCAGCTTCAAGGGCTGGAACAAGTCGCGCGAATCGCAGCGTCCACTGGAGGAGCGGCTTCGATCACTTGGGGCGCGGCGGCCGGCTTTGCAAAAGCAACCAGATGAAACGTTTCGCGTGCTCGGCGCGAGCGCGGACCGCTCATTTGTGTGGGCGCTCTCGAATCGCGGCCGCGATCGCATCGCCTTGGTCGCCGCGCATCCGACGCTCGGGTGGGAGAAAGTGGTATTCGAGGACCCGGACGTCGATGTGTCCAACGTGCTGATGAGCCGGGTGACGCACGCTCCACTGATCGCATCCGCGCAACCAGGGTATCCGCGCGTCGCGATTCTCGATTCGAAGCTGCGCGAAGACCTCGATGGACTGCTAAAAGCGCAGGGGAACGGCCCGTTCGGGCTGGATATCGTCAGTGCGGACGACGCCGAGGAACACCTGATCGTATCCATCTACACGAGCGTGCAGCGGCGCTACTACGTACTCGACCGCTCGAGCCGTCGCTATGATCTGCTCGCCGCAGATGTCGCGGCCGATCTTGAATCGAGACTGGCGCCGGTGCGGCCGATCACGATTACGAGCCGCGACGGACTTAAGTTGCACGGCTATCTCACACTGCCGCGCGGCATCGAACCCAAGCGTCTGCCGATGGTACTGCTCGTGCACGGTGGGCCGTGGATGCGCACGAGATGGGGCAATCCGATGCAATCGGAGGATGTCACCCCCGTGCAGTTTCTCGCCAATCGCGGCTACGCTGTACTGCAGGTCGATTTCCGCGGCTCGTCCGGTTACGGGCGCGGATTTCTCAATGCCGCGATGGGCGAGTTCGCAGGCAAAATGCAAGACGATCTACTCGACGCTGTGCACTGGACCGTCGCAGGCGGGATTGCCGATCCGGATCGCGTTGCCATTGTGGGCTGGAGCTATGGCGGCTACGCTGCGCTCGTGAGCCTCACCATGACGCCGAAAGTGTTTGCGTGCGGTATATCGCTGGCCGGCCCGACCGATCTTGCTACGCTCATCGAGTCGTTTCCGCCGTACTGGACGGTTGACCTGTCGATGTGGCATGACTACGTCGGCGATCCGGGAATTGCCGAGGACCGCAAAGACATGACGCGTAAGTCGCCGCTACCTTACGCGCAGAACGTGGAGCGGCCGGTGCTGATCGTGCACGGCGCAAACGACGTGCGAGTGCGGATCGATCAGTCCAAGCGCATGGTGGAAGCGCTCAGGCGCGCCGGCAAGCCAGTCGAGTACCTGGCGCTTGAGGATAGCGGCCATGGCATGGGCTGGTGGGTGCACCGACTCGCGGTACTGCGCAAGACTGAGGATTTTCTGCACCACTGCCTGGGCGGACGCGCTAGCCGCTTCGACCCATTCGACGCGATCGCCTGGGTATGGACCCGTATTCAACGCTGAAACGGGGTTCAGGTTGAGAGCGGCGGTTTGAAGTGTTTGCTGAGCGCGATGCCCTGGCGCTGGTACGACGAGTTCGTGTGGCTGCCATAGAGCCGTGATGGTTGCTCGGTCAAACGCTCATAAACCAGGCGGCCGACCACCTGACCGTGTTCGAGCACGAACGGAACTTCAAACGAGCGCACTTCAAGAACAGCGCGCGATCCTTCGCCTCCCGCGTCTGGATGCCCGAAACCGGGGTCGAAAAACCCTGCATAGTGGACGCGGAATTCTCCGACCAGAGTGTCATAGGCGATCATCTCGGCCGCGTACGTCGGCGGAACCTTCACCGCCTCGCGCGAGCCGAGGATATAGAAATCCGCCGGATCCAACACCAACCCGCCGCGCGGAGGCGCGTAGACCGGTTCCCAATAGTCGAGCACTTCATAGTGTCGAATCCGGTCGATATCGATGAGCCCGGCGTGACTCCTGGCTTTATAGCCGATGATGTCTCGCGGCTTATCGCCTTTCATGTCGACCGAAACCGGAACGCCGTTACGAATATCGTCCTCGTGGATATCGGTTCCGACGACCTGGTGCAATTCCTGCAGCCGCTTGAGCGCCTGATCGCTGTTGGCCGGATTACCGCGCCGTATGCGAATCTGGTTCAATCTCGAACCTTTGCGCACCAATACGCTGAACGTGCGCGGAGACACTTCGGCATAGAGCGGACCATTGTACTGCTCGCGGACGCGATCGAATTCCGTGCCGTTGTCGGTGATGAGCCGGGTAAATATGTCGAGCCGGCCGGTGGAACTCTTGGGGTTGCCCATCGCAGACGTGCGTCGCTTGAGCGCCAGACTCTCAAGTAACGGAACGATATACACACAGCCGCGCTCGAGCACGGCACCGTCGCTGATGTCCATCTTGTGCATCGTGAACTCTGCGAGCTTCTGCTGCACGGTGGCGTCCTTGCCGGGCAGAAAGCTCGCGCGGACTCGATACGCAACAGACCCCAAACGAAGGTCAAGACTCGCAGGCTGAAATTGACTGCCGTGAATCGGCTCTACGGCAAAAATTTCCTTGGTGACTTTGACCTGATATTCGAGTTCCTGCAGCGGCAATATTCCCGTCGAACGAACCGTCCCGTCCGCATCGTCTTCCGCTTCGTCACGCGCCCCGCGCCGCGGCTGGGCGTCGCTCGCGTGCCCCAACAAATCCTCGGAAGCATTCGCGAATATCCAGCTCGTGGGTTTTGCCATAGCACTCTAAGTCTTACACTGCGATCGTCAGCCCTGCGCGATCATGGGGGAGTGATGCCGCCGGCGTCAAGTTACCTCGACACCTTGCGGAAAACGATTATGTGTTGCCACGGCAGGTCGCGCACAGTCTTGACCCACTCCAGCGGATGCACGGCTGCTTCTTTGCGCACCTGCGTTTCGGTCATGGTGTGCAAGGGCTTGATCGGCACCACAGGATCGCCACTTCTGAATTCGACGAATGCAAGCCGGCCGCCGGGCTTCAAGGCGCGCACGATCGCGGCCAGCATTTCGTACGGATATTCAAGCTCGTGATAAACATCCACCATCAGCGCGAGGTCGATACTGCCCGCGGGCAGGCCGGGATCGGTGCGCGTGCCTAGCAGCGCTTTCACGTTCGAAACGCCGCGCCGCGCCATCTGTTGCTCGAGCAACTTTATCATCTCGGGCTGCACGTCGACCGCGTATACGGTCCCGCCTGCGCTCACGCGCTGCGCGATGCGCCACGCGTAATAGCCGGTGCCCGCACCGATATCCGCAATCGTCATGCCGGGTGTGAGCTCGAGCGCGGCGATCAGTAAATCCGGCCGCTCCTCGCCGGCGCGCTCGGCGCGCTCGAGCCACGGCGCGCCGTGAAAGCTCATCACCTGTGCAATCTCACGCCCCAGATAAACTTTGCCGATGCCGTCGGGGCTCGCCGCGACATGGGTGTAGAGAATCGATGCGACTTCGCCTGCCTGCGGCGCCGCCGGCACCGCGAGCATCTGGAGCAGCAGCAACAGAACGAGGGCGGCCCTCGATTTCGGGCCGGGCGCAATCCGGTTCATCGGCACCCAAGGCGTCACGCTTTTTGAAGAAGCGTCCACGGCTTGCTGGGCGTAAGCGCGTATTTCCTGACCGCTTTTTCGTCGAAGTCGAAACCGAGTCCGGGCGTTTGCGGCAGCAGCAGATTGCCGTCCTTGTGCTTGAGTTGGGTGTCGATCAGGCGCCGGAAATTGAGCACCTGATCGTCGATGAAGAATTCGACGTAGCGCGCATTCGGTGTCGCGGCTACGAGGTGGGCGTGCAGGTCGTGGAACCAGTGCGGGCACATTGTCACGCCGTAGCTTGCGGCGGTCGCCGCGATACGCTTCCATTCGCTGATGCCGCCGCATACCACGGCGTCGGTCTGGAGGATTTCAGCACCGCCTTTGTCGAGCAGCTCTTTGTGATACCAGCGGCCGTAGCCGATTTCACCGGTGGCGATCGTAACGCGCGTCAAGCGGGCGAGCCGCGCGTGCAAATCGATCTCGTCGGGGCTGAACGGCTCTTCCATCCAGTACGGATCGTAGTTTTCGTAGCGTTCCATATAGCGCATCGCGGTTGGCACGTCCGACCATGCGTTGTTGGCGTCGAGCATAATGTGCACGTCGGGTCCGACCGCGTCGCGCGCGGCTTGCATGCGCGTCTCTTCTTCCCGCGGGCTCAAGCGACCGACTTTCATTTTAACTGCCTTGAAACCAGCCTTGACGTAGGACGCCATTTCGTCGCCGAGCTTCCTCGGCGTTTTGCCGGAAAGATAATAGCCGCCGCTTGCATACGCCGGGACCTTGTCGGTGACGACGCTGCCGAGGTATTGATAGAGCGGCAGCTTGGCGCTCCTCGCATTCAAGTCCCACAGCGCGACGTCGAGAATGCTGAGCGCGCGCATCACGCTACCAGCCCGCCCTTGCAGCAGCGATTCGGCATACATCTCCTGCCACAATCCTTCGACGCGCAGAGACTCCCGGCCGATCAGCTTGGGCGCGAGCAGTTCTTCGACAGCGTTTTTGGCGATATTGCCCCCCGCCGAGCCGACATAGCAGAAACCGATGCCTTCAATGCCCGCGGTCGAGCGCACCTTGACCAGACAATAGTCACGCGCGCTCACAGTGCGCGTCGCGAATGAAGTCACGTTGTCGAGCGGCACGCGTGCGACACACACCGCAACGGATTGGATTTTGGGCATGAGGTTCTCGCGCCAACGGAAAAACCCGTAAAATAGCAGAATCTGATGGCCTAGCGTATCGTTCGGAACTACAAAATGTCGGCACCGCCATTTCATCTGGCTTTTCCGGTCGCCGACCTGGCTCAAGCACGTGCATTTTACGGTGGGCTGCTCGGATGTCCTGAGGGCCGCTCAGATGCCGAGTGGATCGATTTCAATTTTTACGGCCACCAGATAGTCGCTTACCTGGCGCCGCGCGAGGCGCGCCTCAGCGCGACGAACAGCGTCGACGGCGATGCGGTGCCGGTGCGTCATTTCGGGCTCGTGCTGCCGATGCCGGAATGGGAGGAGATGCGCGACAAACTCGCCGCGGCCGGCGTCAGGTTCATCATCGAGCCGCAGTTGCGTTTTCAGGGCACGATCGGCGAGCAGGCGTCGATGTTTTTTCTCGACCCGAGCGGCAACGCAATCGAATTCAAAGCATTCAAGGATCCCAGCAAGTTGTTCGCGAATTGAATTAGGCAGACTCATAGTGAGCCCGCATCACTGGCACATGCCGGTATCTATAAAATGGAGGAGTTATGAAACGATTTTCTAAGTGGTTCGCACTCATGGCCGGCATGCTCATTTCGCTTGGCGGCTGGGCACAAGGCAAAGTCAATATTTTCGTTGCGACCGGTCCTACGACCGGCGTGTATTACCCGCTCGGCGGAGGTCTCGCCGACGTGCTCACCAAGTTCATCCCGAATTTGAATGCGACTGCCGGGACCACCGACGGCTCGATGGCGAATCTGCTGCTGATTAACCAGGGCAAGGCTGATATCGCGTTTTCAATGGCAGACGCGAGCTGGGACGCCTACAAGGGCCAGCAGAAGTTCCAGGACAAGCCCGTCAACGTGCGCGCGCTGATGGTGCTGTACCCGAACCGCATGCACATCGTGACGGTCGAAGGCACCGGAATCAACAAGGTATCCGATCTCAAAGGCAAGCGCGTTTCCACCGGCGCGCCGAACAGCGCCACACAAATCATGGCATACCGCGTGCTCGAGGCGTACGGCATCGATCCTGAGAAGGACATCATCCGCGAGCGGCTCGATCCGGGTAAGTCGTCCGACGCGATCAAGGACAAAAAGCTCGATGCTTATTTTTGGGTCGGCGGCATACCGACGCCTGCGGTGACTGATCTCGGCGCGACGCCCGGGCTCAAGTTGAAACTGATCGATCACGCCGACGCGACCGAAGCGATGGTGAAGAAGTACGGGCCGTTATATGTTAAAGACGTGATTCCCGCCAAGTCGTATCCGGGACAGGACACGCCGAACCAGATCGCGACCGTGTGGAATGTGCTGGTTGCGGACGCCAAGCTTTCCGATCAGCTCGCTTACGATATCGTCAAGACGATTTTCGAGCACAAACAGGATCTCATACGCGTGCACGCAGAAGCAAAGAGCTTCGAATACAAATACCAGACCAACGGCGCAGCGGTCATCCCATATCACCCCGGAGCCAAGAAGTACTTTGCCGAAAAAGGCGTCAAGCTGAATTAGGGAAGGTCTGAAAAATCACACCTTCGTCGTTCCCGCGCAGGCGGGAACCCAGAGAATTCGAATACGTCTGGATGCCCGCCTGCGCGGGCATGACGATTAATCAGTAATTTCTTAGGCGCTTCCAGGGCAGCACCCATCCTCATCGCGCTGATACGCACCCCTACGAATTTGACCGCGCAACGCGGCCTGCCAGCACCACGGCACGTGCGTGCTATGATTTGCGCCCATCGAAGCGCCGGCGGGAAGGTGGGACGAAATGAGCGAGAATAATCGGCCACGCGAGGTTGATCCCGTTGTCAGCGACGAGGCGCTGAAAAAAGCCGAAGAGTACATCGAAGAAGAAGAAGGCGCGATCAACAAACTGCCCGGCGCGCTCGGGGTGTTCACCACGACGCTGGCGGTAATAATGTCGGTATTTCACCTCTATGCCGCGTACGGAATCATGCCGACGCATGTGCTGCGCGGCATTCACGTCGCCTTTATCCTGTTCCTCGGTTTCCTGCTGTTTCCGGTCACGAAGCGTTTCCGCCACCGCGTGTGCTGGTGGGACTGGCTTGCGGCGCTCACTTCACTCGTGATTGTCTGCAACATGCTGTTCGGTGGCGACGCGTTCCTCGAACGCGCAATCGACCCCGGCACGTGGGACAAGATTCTCGGCGCCGCGCTGATCGTGCTCGTGTTGGAAGCGGCGCGCCGCACCTCCGGATGGATCATGCCGTTCATCTGCGTCATGTTCCTGGTATACGCCGTGGTCGGCCAGTATCTGCCGCCGCCGTGGACCCACTATGGCATGGATCTGGGGCGCATCGTCGGCCATATGTACATGACGCTCGAAGGCATCTTCGGCGTCGCGATCGACGTGTCGTCATCGCTGATCATCCTGTTCACGATCTACGGCGCGTTTCTGCAGTATTCGGGCGCCGGCAAGTTCTTCATCGATTTCTCGTTCGCTGCGATGGGCGGCAAACCGACCGGCGCGGGACGCACTATCGTGTTGGCCTCGTTCCTGCTCGGCGGGCCGTCCGGAAGCGGCGTTGCGACTACCGTAACACTGGGTTCCGTCGCTTATCCGATGCTGGTCAAAGCCGGCTATGGCAAGGACGCAGCCGGCGGACTTCTGGCCGCGGGCGGATTGGGCGCGATTATTTCGCCGCCGGTGCTCGGCGCCGCGGCCTTCCTGATCGCGCAGTTCCTCAACATCTCGTATCTCGACGTGATACTGATGGCGACGATACCGACGCTGCTGTATTACTTCGCGCTATTTCTGATGGTCGAGATCGATGCGCGCAAATTCGGCATGCCCAACGTCATCATCGAGAAGCACGCCACGATAGGCGTGCTTACGCGCAACTACTGGTTTCATTTCCTGTCTCTGATCGCGATCATTTTTTTCATGGTGATCGGGTTTTCCCCGACGGTATCGGTATTCTGGGCGACTGTGGTCGCGTTTGTCTTCAGTTTCCTGCACGTCGACTGCGCGCTGATTCCCTATGATGTACTGCGCGGCAAACGTCCCCTTGGTTCAGGGTTGTGGAATTCCGGGCTGGTCAAGGCACTCGAGGCGGGCTCGGTCGGCATGCTGAGCGTGGGCGCGACGTGCGCCGCGGCCGGCATCATCGTCGGGGTGGTGACGCTGACCGGCCTCGGACTCAAGTTCAGCTCGATCGTGCTGCAATATGCGGATTCGGGCACGCGCGTGATTATGAGCGGGCTCGGCGCGGTCGGATTCGAGCAGACCGCGAGCCTGTTGCACGACGTGAAGCTCCTGCTGACCGCAATGATGACGTCGTTGATCGTGTGGATCGTGGGCCTCGCGGTGCCCGTCACGGCAAGCTACATCATCTGCGCGGTAATTGCGGCGCCGGCGCTGATCCAGCTCGGCGTTGCGGGATACGCGGCGCATATGTTTATCTTTTACTATGCGGTGCTGTCGGAAGTCTCGCCGCCGACTGCGCTGTCGCCATTCGCCGCCGCGGCGATCACCGGAGGCGACCCGTACAAGACGACCTTGCAATCGTGGAAATATACGATGCCGGCGTTCCTGGTCCCGTTCATGTTCGTGCTCGACCCCGCGGGCCTTGGGCTCTTGCTGATGGGCTCGTTCAAAAATCTTGCGCAGGCGCCGTGGGGCGAAATTGCTGTCGTCAGCATCACCGCGATGATCGGCATTGCGGCGCTTGCCGCCGGCGTGCAGAATTGGCTGCTCGGGAAGACGACCTGGCCCGAGCGCTGGCTGCTGATCATCGCCGGGCTCGCGCTGATGTACCCGAAGCCGTTCCTCGACTATGTCGGCATTGCGCTGATCGTGGTGGCGGTTGTGATACACAAATTGCGCAGAGGTAAGATACATGCAGCAGCGTAACCAGATCGACGATCTGCCTCCGTTCGTCAAGCGCGGCAATGCGCGGACGCGTGATGAGACTTCATTGCTGGCGGGTTTCGAGGCCAAGCTGGCCACGCCGTTCGCGGTGCTCGGCATCCGTGCGGCGGGCGAAACGCTGACCGGCATCGAATACCTGCCGCGTTTTGTTGCCACACTTGGGCCGACCACGAGGCTTGCGGCCAAAGTGTGCCGCCAGATCGAACGTTATCTTGACGATCCCGAATTCCGATTTGATCTGCCGTTCGAATTCACCGGCACTGCGTTTCAGCAGCGCGTATGGCGGGCAATTTGCGCTATTCCGAGCGGCGCGACGTTGAGCTATCTCCAAGTTGCGCGGCAACTTGAGAGCGCGCCGCGCCCAGTCGGCGGCGCATGCGGCGCCAATCGCATTCCGCTCGTAATCCCGTGCCATCGCGTAGTCGCAAGCGGCGGCATCGGCGGTTTCATGCACGCGCGCCGCGGTGCGCCGGTCGAAATCAAGAAGTGGCTGTTGCGCCACGAAAATGCCGCGGCCAATCACGACTGAGCCGCGCGGGATTCGTTCATTCTCTCCGGGGCGGCTCGTTCAGAAAGTTGCGGCGACATTTACGGCCATGAGCACTGACCCGGTCCTCGACGAATTCTGCGATGCGCTGTGGCTCGAGGACGGATTATCGCGCAACACGCTCGATGGCTATCGCCGCGACCTGTCCCATTTCCAGCATTGGCTGGCGAAGCGGCGTCAGATCGCGCTGCTCGACGCCGAGCATGCTGATCTGCTCGCCTATCTTGCGCATCGCGTCGCAGGGCGTGTCAAAGCAACCACGACCAGCCGCCAGCTCTCGAGCCTGAAGCGTTTCTACCGGCACGCCCTGCGTCAGGAAAAAATCAAATCCGATCCGAGTCTCAATATCAATGCACCCAGGCTGCCGCGGAGCCTGCCCAAAAGCCTGACCGAAGAGGATGTGGAAAAGCTCCTCGGCGCGCCGAATGCCGGGGAAGCGCTCGGGCTGCGTGACCGCGCGATGTTCGAAACGCTTTATGCGAGCGGTTTGCGCGTGTCCGAGCTCGTCACGCTCAAAGTCTCGCAAGTGAGCCACGACATGGGTGTGGTGCGCATCGTCGGCAAAGGCAACAAGGAGCGGCTGGTGCCGCTCGGCGAAGAGGCTCTGTCTTGGATAAAGCGTTATCTCAGGGAGTCGCGGCCGCGGATTCTGGGCCAGCGCGCAAGCGACGCCATGTTCGTGACCAGCCGCGGCGCGGCGATGACGCGCCAGTCATTCTGGCACCTGATCAAGCGCCACGCCGCGCACGCGGCGCTCAACAAGCAGATATCGCCGCATACGCTGCGCCACGCGTTCGCGACTCACCTCCTGAATCACGGCGCCGACTTGCGCGTGGTGCAGTTACTGCTGGGTCATTCCGATATCTCAACCACGCAGATTTACACCCACGTTGCGCGCGAACGCTTGAAGCAACTGCACGCGAAGCACCATCCGCGCGGTTAGAACGAAGGGCAACTGCAATAGCCACAGAGCGCACAGGAAACACAGAGTTGGGACCAAAAACCTGGATGCAAAGGCGCAAAGAAAATTGTAGATTTCAGACCTAAATCTTGTTCAATCTAGTCAATCACTTTGTCGGCGCTTATCAGGAGCGACTGCGGGATAGTCAGGCCGAGTGCTTTGGCGGACTTGCGGTTGATGACCAATTCGAATTTCGTAGGTTGTTCCACCGGCAGGTCGCCGGGCTTGGCACCCTTGAATATCTTGTCGACATAAGTTGCTGCG
>DASYSI010000343.1:0-3480 GCA_036003485.1 Burkholderiales bacterium
CGAAAGAATCAAGGACGAGGCCGAACCGGGTTTCTGCGATCACAGATTCATCGGCGTGCAGGAAGCCTCTCACTCGCGTTGACCGCCGCTGAATGGCGGCATGTTTGCGGCGAAGGAAATCGACCGCCGTGCCAGGCACAAACTCCCAGCAGGCGTGGTTCAGGCCGTGGCCCGGTTCGCGCGCGACGGCGCGTCGCGGCATGCCTCGATTTTGCGCGTCAGGTAGTCGAGCGCGAAATCAATTTCCTCGGCGCTGTTGAAGCGGCCGACGGTGATGCGGATAGAATTGGCAGCGAGTTGCGCATCGATGCCGAGCGCGAGCAATACGTGTGACGCGCTGCGGTCCGCGGAAGAGCAGGCGGCGGTTGATGACACGGCGATCTCGGTCAGCGACGCGATCATCTGGCCGCAGCTGACTGGCTTCAGGCTGATATTCAGGTTGTTGACGACGCGCTGCCGCATATCGCCGTTCACCTGCACTTCATCGAGCGCAGCAAGTCCATGGTACAGACGGTCGCGCAGCGCGCGCACGCGCGGTAATTCGGCTGCCATTTCCTCTCCGGCGATGCGAAAACACTCGCCCATGCCGACGATCTGGTGCGTCGCGAGTGTACCCGAGCGCAACCCCTGTTCGTGGCCTCCACCGTGCATCTGCGCCTTGAGTTTCACGCCGCGATCGGAGCTTATGTACAGCGCGCCGATGCCTTTCGGTCCGTACGTTTTGTGCGCAGTAAACGACATCAGGTCGACCTGCTGCCGCTTGAGATCGATTGCGACTTTGCCGGTCGCCTGCGCCGCGTCGACGTGGAAAATCACGTCGCGTCGGCGGCAGATTTCGCCGATCGCGTCGATGTCCTGAATTACGCCAATCTCATTGTTGACGTGCATCACCGACGCGAGGATCGTGTCGGGACGGATGGCCGCATTGAATTTCTCGAGGTCGAGCAGGCCGTTCGGCAGCGGCGCGAGAAATGTCACCTCGAACCCATGGCGTTCGAGCTCATGCATGCTGTCGAGCACCGCTTTGTGCTCGGTTTGCACTGTGATCAGGTGTTTGCCGCGGGCACAGTGCGCGAACGCCGCCCCCTTGATTGCGAGGTTATCGGATTCGGTCGCGCCTGAAGTCCACACGATTTCCCGCGGATCGGCGTTGACGAGCTGCGCGACCTGAGCGCGCGCGGCTTCGACCGCGGCGCGCGCTGCGTGGCCAAACGCATGCGAGTCGCTCGCCGGATTGCCGAATTCGCCGGCGAGCCACGGCAGCATGTGGTCAACCACGCGCGGATCGACGCGCGTGGTTGCGGAGTTATCGAGATAGATCGGAAACTTCAGCATGCACGCTGTTGTTCAATGCTTGGGCATCATCGCGGACAGCACGCGCTGGCGCTTTTCTTCGACGTCGCGCGCGAAGCCGGAATACTTTTGCTCGACAAACGACGTGGCGAGACCGAGTTTGAGCAGCGCTACCGCAAAGGTCGCCCCGAGGTCATCGAGATCGGGACTCACCTTGGCGAGCTGCAGTGCTTCGATGGTTTCGTCCATCAGCTGCTGCAGCGCGGAATGCATTTCCTCATCGAACATTGTTTCCATGTGTCTTTCCTTTGGCGCCGATTACTGATTTTAGCGTTTTCGGCACGATCCGGAAATCCGGATTGGCCCGTCGCTTAAGGAACGTCAGAGACATTCCACTTTCGTCGTTCCCGCGTAGGCGGGAACCCAGGGAATTCATATACGTCTGGATGCCCGCCTGCGCGGGCATGACGATTAATCAGAGGTTCTCTAATGCTTGAGCGCTTCGGGGTTGACGAGATTGCAGTTTTCTCCTCGGGCGAAACGAACGACGTTGTCGAACGCTTCGCCAAAATAAAGCTCGAACATGTCTTTCTCGATCCATGCACTGTGCGGCGTGCACAGCGCGCGGTCCATTTTAAGCAGCGGGTGATTGCCGCCGAGCACGGGTTCGTTTTCATAGACGTCGACAGCGGCATAACACGGCCGGCCGCGTTTTAAACCCAGCTCGAGCGCCGCGGGCGCCACCAGCTCGGCGCGTGCCGTGTTGACGAATAGCGCGGCTGGCTTCATTCGCTCGAAATGCGCACCGGTGATCGTGTGACGCGTTTCAGGTGTAAGCCGCATGTGCAGGCTCAATACATCGGCTGCGGCAAACAGATCTTCGCGACTCGACGCGAATTCGCAGCCGGCCTCTGTTGCGCGCCGGAGCGAGGTTTCCCCGCCCCATGCCACCACCCGCATGCCGAAGCTTTTGCCGGTCTGTGCGACCAGGCTGCCGATCTTGCCGAAACCGTCGACGCCGAGCGTTTTGCCGCGCAGTCCGATCCCCATATGACGCGACCATTCGCCGCGCTTCATGTGCGCGCTTTGTCCCGGAATGTCGCGCAGCGCGGACAGTATCAGCGCCCAGGTATGTTCCGCAATGGTATGTGGCGATGCATGAGTGCCCGTGCTGACCGCGATGCCGCGCGCGGTGCACGTGGCGAGGTCGATGTGATGCGTGCTGCGGCCGGTCTGGCTGATATGCCGCAGGCGCGGCAGGCGCTCAATCAGCTGGCGCGAAAAAAGGGTGCGCTCGCGGATCGGCACGATGACTTCGGCGTCCTGTAACTGTACCGTCAGTTCGTCGAGACTTTGCGCCGGGCCTTGAAACACTCGCACGTCATGGCCGCGCAGCGTTGCATAGCAATCGAGCGTGGTGACGAGCTGCTGGTAGTCGTCGGGAATCGCAATATTCATGATGGGTTCTCCAAACGTCATGATAGCGCGCACGAGGCGCGCGCGTGCGCGGCCGCGATGTGCGAGAATCGCAGGCTGCGATCACTGAGGGAGTCGATATGGAGCTTAACTTGAAAGGGAAGGTCGCCGCGATTACCGGTGGCAGCGAAGGCATCGGCAGGGCGACCGCGCTGCGTCTCGCGGAGCTCGGCGCCAAAGTCGCGATTTGCGCGCGCCGCGCCGAAGTGCTCGAAAAAACGGCCGCTGAAATCAGGAAAACCGGCGCGGACGCGCTCACTGTCGTTGCGGACGCATCCAAGGCCGGCGAACTGGAACGTTTTATCGAACAGACCGTCGAGCGTTTCGGCCGCGTCGACATTGTCGTCAACAACGCCGGCGGCACCGGCCAATCCCCAATCGACAAGGTCGACGAAACGCAGTGGCATAACGACCTCGAGATCAAGGTGCTCGCGCACATGCGCACCGCGCGCGCCGCAATCCCGCATATGAAGAAACAGGGCGGCGGGCGCATTATCAGCCTCAATATGGTTGGCGCCAAGCAGCCCGGCGCCGGACAATTTCCGACCACGGTCAGCCGTGCCGCCGGACTGGCGCTGTCGAAGGGATTGTCGAAAGAGCTTGCCCCGTTCAACATCCTGGTCAACGTCGTCGCGGTGGGTAAAATCAAATCCATGCAGCAGGAGCGCAGCGCCAAGCGCGCCGGCTTGAGCGTTGAAGAGCATTACGCCA
>DASYSI010000344.1:0-5963 GCA_036003485.1 Burkholderiales bacterium
TGTTCGTTTTCCCGCACGGCGCCACAGTTGATGCGCAGGGCAACCTCTGGGTTACTGACGAGCAGGGCAAGGACGGCAAAGGCCACCAGGTTTTCAAATTCAGTCCGGATGGAAAAGTTCTGCTGACGCTCGGCAAGGCGGGAGTCGCCAGCAATGGTCCGGACACTTTCAATCAGCCGTCCGACGTCGTGGTCGGTGCGAACGGCGACATCTTCGTCGCTGACGGGCATGGTGGCAATTCCAACGCGCGCATCGTTAAATTTTCAAAAGACGGCAAGTTCATCAAGACGTGGGGCAAGAAAGGTTTTGGCCCTGGCGAGTTCGACACGCCACATGCGCTCGCGCTCGATTCCAGGGGAAGGTTATTCGTCGGCGATCGCAACAACAATCGCATTCAGATTTTCGACCAGGACGGGAAATTTCTGGAAGAGTGGGCGCAGTTCGGCCGGCCGAGCGGTATTTTCATCGATGGCAACGACTTCATCTATGTGGCCGACTCGGAATCGAACGCAAAGCGCAACCCCGGCTGGAAGCGCGGCATCCGGATTGGCAGCGCCACCGATGGTCAGGTGACGGCCTTCATACCGGACCCCGAACCCGAGCCGGATAAAGCCGGCACGAGCGGAGCCGAAGGTGTCGCAGCCGATGCTGCGGGAAATGTCTACGGCGCGGAAGTCGGCCCGAAGACTTTGAGGAAATACGTTCGCAAGTAGTATCAGACACAGAGCGCAAGTGCCGCTCGGCATCAATCCCCGAGACGGCACAATGTCGTCAAGAGTCTGGAGCTCATCTTGGAAACTCCCTCGCTTCCCCCTCACATCATTCGACGCATAACGAAAAAGAGAAATCATGACTATCGATCTCACTGCAACGGGAGCCGCCGAGCTCGCGCGAACGTTCAAGCAACTGGGCGTGCGGCGCGTGTTTGGCTTGTGCTCGGATCAGACCAACAGCATTTTCTGTGCACTGGCACTCGAAGAGATCGACATCATCGGAACACGGCATGAGTCGGGCGCGATCCATATGGCGGAAGGCTGGGCGCGCGCGACCGGCGAGCCAGGCGTCGCGGTAATCGGAGGCGGTCCCGGTTTTGTGAACGGTGTGACGGGCATCGGCGTTGCGCAGTACGCGGCAGTGCCGATGGTTGTGATCGCGGGCCAGCCGCCGTTGCATACGCGCGAACGCAACGGGCACCAGATTCTTTATCAGGCCGACATCGTGCGCTCCCTCACCAAGTGGTCACAGGAAGTCACCCACCCCGACATCGTCGCAGAATTCGTCATGCGCGCGTTTCGCATTGCGACTTCGGGTAAACCCGGGCCCGTGTGCCTGTCGATACCGACCAACGTGCTCGAAGGCGCGATAAATCGCGCACTGCCTTCCTATCGCGCGCACGCGCTCAAGCGCGACGCCGATGATCTGGGCGCGGTAAATGCCGGCGCGGCTGCCGCTGCCGTGGAGCTTCTCAACCAATCGGCGCGGCCCGTCATGATCATCGGCGCTTCAGCGCTGCGCGGCATAGGATCTAAAGCCCTTGCCGGTCTGGCCGCGCGGCTCGGCATTCCGGCGTTCACTTTCGAAGTGGCGCGCGGATTGATTCCCGACGACGGCGAAATCTGTTTCGGCTATGCGCATCCCCAATACAACAAGACATTTCACGAGCTCAAATCGGCCGATCTCGTCGTTCTCGTCGGTGCCGAAGTCAGTCTGCACACGGGCGAACACAAAAAGAAATTACTCGGGGCACAGACCCGGATCATCCAGGTGCATAACGATGCCGAGCAGGTCGGAATCGGACGCGCGAGCGATGCCGCGATCATCGGTCCCCTGGCGGCCGGACTCGAAGCGCTCGCAGCAGGGCATGACGTGGCGGCGCGCCGCCGGCAGAGCGCGTGGCTCGAGCATATGCGCGGCCAGCACTCGGAGCATCGGTCCGAATGGAAGTCGCTGCATGAGAAGCATTGCGCGGGCAATGGCGCGATTCATCCGCTGCGCATACACACGAGTCTGCAACGTCACTACACCGACCGCATACGGCTATCGATCGACGGCGGCGATTTTTCGCATTGGGCGCGGGTTTTCTATCAGGCGAAAACGCCGGGGTATTGGCTCGACAAGACGGAAATGGGAAATATCGGCGTGAGCCTGCCGGTCGGCATCGGCGCGCAACTGGCAAATCCGGCGGAGCAGACGTGGGTGTTGATCGGAGACGGCGGTTTTGGATTTCATGGATTCGAGCTTTCCACCGCGGTTGAGCACAAGCTTCCGCTCAAGGTCATCGTCGGCAACGACCATTGCTGGGGCGTCGAACGCAGATTGCAGCTCGCTCATTACGGCCGCACGATTGCAACCGATTTGCCGGAGATTCGCTACGACCGGATCGCACAGGAGCTCGGCGCGCGAGGTCTGCATGTCGACGATCCGGCGAAACTCGACACTGCGGTCGACGAATTGGTGTCAACCGACGGGCCGGCTGTTTTGAACGTCGCTATGCAGCGCGATGCAGGCAGGCTTAACTTCAATTGATCGCAGGCCGGAGCTTTCTCGACGCGCAGTACGCGCAGCTCAAGGAACCAATGTCCGATCTCGGGCTGGCCAAGCAGTAATCGGAGATGAAGAAATGGGCCGCGGTGACTCGCCGCGCGAACATCCAGCCGGAATAGTCCGCGATTTTGTCGTACACTTACATTTCTTAAAATCGCAACTTCGAATATGACCGATCGCCGCCTGTTTTTGAAAAGTCTCTCTGCGCTGGGTGCGGGCGTTTGCCTGGCCGCGAGCTCACGCGCCGCATTTGCGGTACCGTACAAAAAAAGCCTCAGTTTTTATCATACCCACACGGGCGAATCACTGTCTCGAGTGTTTTGGGCGGACGGTCAATACCTGCCGGATGCGTTGATCGACATCAACCGGCTGCTGCGCGATCACAGAACGAATCAGATCGCGACAATCGATCCCGCGCTGCTGTCGTTGCTCGAGCGCATCAGCTCGCAGCTCGGCAGCGGCGACACATTTCATGTGATCTCCGGATATCGATCACCCGAGACCAATCAAATGCTCGCTGAGCGCTCCGACGGCGTCGCCAGACATAGTTTGCATATGGATGGCAAAGCAATCGACATCCGCATTCCGGGCTGTGACCTCACGCATCTGCGTGACGCCGCACTCAACTTGCGCTCTGGCGGTGTGGGGTTTTATCCGGGCTCGCAATTCGTGCACGTCGACATTGGGCGTGTGCGGAAGTGGTGATCCGTGTGCGCTTAACGTGCGGTCAGAAAAGGGTAGGGGTTGATCGCGGTTCCCTGCCACCAGTGCTTCTCGGGGCCGAGCACGAAAATAGCAAAATGCAGATGAGGCGCAGCAGGATTGGCGTTGCCGCTGCTTCCGACGTATCCGACCAATTCACCGCGTTTTAGCTGTTGCCCCTCCGCCAGACCCGGAGCGTACCTGTCCAGGTGCGCGTAGTAGTACGCAAATTTTTCGCCGGGATCGAATTGATAAACGGTCAGGCCGCCCGGCTTGCTGTTGAATAGCTTCACGACTTTACCGTCATCGACTGCGACAACCGGCGTTCCCCTCGGCGCCAGAATATCGATCGCGTCATGCGCTCGCCCCGCGCCGCGCGCCTGAGTGAACGTATCAGATAGCTGACTCGCTTTGACGTCCGCAACGGGGATCAACAGCGGGCCCGGTTGGGGCTGAGCAGCCGGGACAGAAGTTGCCGGAGCCGCGACTTGCGCCGACACGAGCTTGGACGCAGCCGCCCGAGCTGCAGCCGGATCAGCGGAGTCGTGCGCGGATCGAACGCTCGCCGTTACCGCGGATGTTGCGTTTGCGGCAGAGTGGCCGGCCTCAGGCGCAGGGCGTTGCTTCGCGATCAAAAAAAACGCGAAAGCCGCGGCCATCAGCGCTGCTGCTACAAATATCAGAGCTCGCTTCATTACCGATAGTTCGCGCCGCGCGCGCGAAATGCCGCACGCTTCCGATCAAATTATGGATCTCCGCACGCCCGGATGTCCCGCTTCATTTCTGCAAAATTGCCGGGGTGCCGACCGATACGGCCTGCGCCACGGCCGCCGCATCCCAGTTAGTCAGACGGATACAGCCGTGCGACTGCGTCTTGCCTATGGTCGAAGGCTCGGGAGTGCCGTGGATTCCGTAATGCTCTTTGGATAAATCAATCCATACGACACCGACGGGATTATTCGGTCCCGCCGGGAGTACTGCCTTGCCGTCCCCGGGATCCGCATCCCAGAACAGTTTCGGATTGTAGTGAAAGACCGGATTGCGGGCGACGCCCTTTATTTTCCACGTTCCGAGCGGCAGCGGATCGTGCTCGCTGCCGGTGGATGCCGGATAGTGCGCGATGGTCTTGCCCGACGCGTCGACGAGCGTGACCGTGGAATCCGATTTGTCCACGATGACCTTCGCGGCTTTGGCGAGCGGCGTCGGCGGTTCGATATTCGGCACCACAATTTCTTCTCCGGCATTGCCGAAGTTTCTGCCCGGGTTCAGGCGCTGCAGCAGTTTCGGACTGGCATGAAACATTTCGCCGAGTGCTTCGATCGGTGACGCATAACCCAACGCCTGCATCTTGGATTTTTCGATCATGTCCGCCGGAACAGGTACAAACGGGCCCGCCACGTCGGCGGGAGTGATTTTGTACGGGATCAGTATCGGCGCGCCGTCGCGGTTGAGCAGTGCCCACGTCGGCTCGTCAACGGTGCCTGAAGTTTTCAAGCCATTTGCAGCCTGGAACGCGGCAATGGCTTTTTTCAGATTTGATCCGAATGCCGCGTCGATCTCACCCGGCGAAAACCGCGCGCGATCGAGCAGCACCTGCGCCCGCAACACTGCAACGCCTCTCGCTTTCGGCCCGACGCGCGCGATGAGTTTAGGATCGTTGACGACGTCTGGCGTTATTGCGCTCGGCGTAGACGCGGGCGCGCAAAACGCGGCTGGTGTCACCATCATCCCAGCGCACGCGATGACAATGGTTAACAGTTTCAATTTCATCCTATCTTCTCGACGGAGCGACGTTTTCCAATACCCGGACGCGCTTAAGCTGTATCCGGCAGTCTAAGGTGACCGCATGCGCAAGGTCGCCCGGTGT
Source organism: Burkholderiales bacterium (assembly GCA_036003485.1). Classification (GTDB taxonomy): domain Bacteria; phylum Pseudomonadota; class Gammaproteobacteria; order Burkholderiales; family SG8-41; genus PALSA-1004. The sequence goes on from DASYSI010000344.1 coordinate 5,114, forward strand.
TTGTCCGAATTCACTGTCGGACCCGGAGAGTGTCGAGCGGCTTTACAGTTTGTCGCAGGGGTTTGCCTTGCGCCGTTGCAATTGCATGATAGTCCGCAGTTTTCGATTTTGGGCACGGGTATTGCGTCCTGCGGGTTATGCTATCCGAATAAAGCAAGCGGGCGCACATCGCTTTGCGCTAAACGCTCAGGGAGACCGACAAAAATGTCGAAGACTGCAGGCGCAAGGCCTGCGGCGATCGCCGTCGCCGTTGCGGGCGCGCTGGGTTCGCACTTGAACGCATGGAGCGCGGATTTCGATCCGGCGAGCCCGGCGGTGCTCCAGGCCTACGTCGGCAGCGCGACGCCCGAGAAGGTCAATGCGGCGCTGACTGGGTTGAACAACCTGATCGTTCAGGCGAAGACGATTCCGGGGTTCGGGGGATTCGGCGGCGGTGCAATATTCGGTAGCGATTTTATCTTTATTGGTGGCGGCTGCTGCACTGTAATCTTTTCCCCAGGCACCCCCTTGGCATTCGTCCGCGCGGCGAGCGACGCCGACCTTGGGCCGTTAGGAGCGCCTGTGATGCTCAATAACACGGAGCTGCAGGCGCTCGCGAGTTTTCTCACACCGCGCAATTTCACGGTCGGGCCGGGCTCCGGTACGATCAATACGAATGGTTTCGACCTTACGATTACCGGAACTATCACGACCACAGGAGAGTTGACCAAAACAGGCGCGGGCGCTTTGATCCTGACCGGCGCGAATCCGTGGGGCGTTGCGCCGGCGGTTACAGGAGGTGTCCTCAGAGGAAACACCACCAGCCTGCAAACTTCTATCACCAACAACGCCAAAGTCGAGTTCAACCAGG
>DASYSI010000345.1:0-5854 GCA_036003485.1 Burkholderiales bacterium
GCGATGCCCACACCCTCGCCGTGGCGACACCTTCGCTGCTGACCAACCATATCACCGGATCGAGCCCGCTCAATTACACCGATTTCACGCCGATCGCATCGTTGTTCAATGATTACATCGTGTTCGCGGTGAATCCGGACTCAGGCATCAAGACCGGCCGCGACCTGATCGAGCGGCTCAAGAAAGACCCGAAATCGTTGAGCGTTGGTTTTGCTACCACCCTCGGCAGCCACAACCATATCGGCGCGGGTCTCTTGATGAAAGCCATCGGCGGCGAAGCGAGAAATCTGAAAGCGGTGGCTTTCAAGGGATCGGCTGAAGCGATTGCGGCGTTGCTCGGCGGTCACATCGATCTCGTCACGACCGCGGCGGGCAACGTCGATGGCCACGTTGCGGCCGGTAAGCTTCGCATCGTCGGCATCGCGTCGAACCAGCGCTTTCCCGGCGCGCTCGCGACGGTGCCGACGTGGAAAGAGCAGGGCATCAATATCGTTTTCGGCGGCTGGCGGGCGATGGTCGGGCCGCGCGGCATGAGCGCGGCTCAAAGCGCCTACTGGGAAGGTGCGTTGCGCAAGGTCGTCGAGTCGCCTGAATGGAAAGCCGACCTCGAAAGAAACTTCTGGTCGGATGATTTCGTGACCGGCGAGCAATTCCGCAAGGACCTCGCGCACGATTACGCGGCGATGAAGTCGGTGTTGATCGATATCGGCCTTGCCAAATGAAATGACCCGTCAGGAATGAAGAGTGAGGAACAAATGATAATCGGATTTAGTTGTTCCGCCTCCCGCCTAACGCCTAACGCTTCATGCTTTTCATCCAAAGGACCCTAGTCATGGCCGCAAGCGTAGTGGTGGTAGAACGTCCAGCCGAAAGCGTTGCGTTGATCCGCATCAATCGTCCCGAAGCGCGCAATGCGCTCAACATGGAAGTACGCAAGCTGCTCGCGCAACATATGACGGAGCTCGGCAACGATAATGCGGTGCGCTGCATCGTGCTCACCGGCAATGACAAATCCTTCGCGGCCGGCGCCGATATCAAGGAAATGTCGGGTGTGGGCACGGTTGACATGATATTGCGTGATTCGCTCAAGCTGTGGCGCGCGCTGGCTGCATGCCCGAAACCGGTGATTGCGGCGGTCAACGGATTTGCGCTGGGAGGCGGCTGCGAAATTGCGATGACATGCGACATCATCATCGCCGGCGAATCGGCGCGCTTCGGCCAGCCCGAAGTCAAGATCGGCATCACGCCCGGCGGCGGAGGCACGCAGCGCCTGACGCGCGCAGTCGGCAAATACAAGGCGATGAAAATCTGCCTGACCGGCGAGCTGTTCGGCGCGAAGGAAGCGTTCGACATGGGGCTCGTCAGCGAAGTCGTGCCCGATGCCGAAGTCGAAAAGCGCGCGCTCGAAATGGCGAAGCAGATCGCTGCGCTCGCGCCGCTCGCGGTGCAGCAGATCAAGGAGGTGATACTCGCGGGCCAGGATGCCTCGCTCGAGACCGGTCTCAGACTTGAAGCCAAGGCGATACAGCTCATGTTTTCGACGCACGACCAGAAAGAAGGAATGGCGGCATTCATCGAAAAGCGCAAACCGCAGTTCCTCGGCAAATAGCCCTTTTTCGCGTTAAGCCGCTTGCTTTCCGCCGCGCCGCGCCGGCCGCACCAAAAGCTGCTCGCTGTCGGCGCGCTGCTGCTGGGTGCGCTCGCGATCGGAAGCTCAGCGCTATTCGTCAAAGTCAGCGAAACGGCGCCGGTCGCGACCGCGTTTTGGCGCGTGTTTCTCGCGCTGCCGTTTTTATGGGCATGGTCGGTGATCGGGCAAGGCCATCGCCATCGCGCAAGCTTCGCCGGCGAGCGCGGACTATTGATTACAGCCGGTCTTTTTTTCGCCGGCGATCTCGCGTTCTGGCACTGGTCGATCATTCTGACTTCGGTTGCGAATTCGACATTGCTCGCGAATCTCGCGCCGATTTTCGTCACGCTTGCCGCGTGGCTACTGTTTCACAAGCAACTGGGGATGAAGTTCGTAATCGGTCTTGCGATCGCGCTCACGGGCATGGTGGTGCTGATCGGCGGCGATTTCAGGCTGAGCACGCGCGAGATCGTCGGCGACGGGCTCGGCATAGTGACCGCGATGTTCTACGCCGGCTACCAGCTCAGCGTGACCCGGCTGCGCGCACGGATCGCGACCTCGACCCTCATGGCGTGGAGCGGATTGTTCACGACGATCGTATTGCTGCCGGCGGCGGTGATAGCGGGCGGACAACTGTTGCCAGTCAGCGGCAGCGGCTGGATAAAGTTGATCGCGCTCGCGTTGATCGCGCAAGTCGCAGGGCAAAGCCTGATCGCCTACGCGATGGCGCATCTGCCAGCGACGTTTTCCTCCGTCGGCCTGTTGTTTCAGCCGGTCGCTGCTGCGGTGCTAGCGTGGCTGCTGCTGGGTGAGAGCCTGGGCTGGCTCCAAATCGCCGCCGGCGTCACCGTCCTGATCGGCATCCGCATCGTCCATCAGGCCGAGAACCCGCGTCGACTTGTTACACGCGTGTGAACGACGGCGCAAAAATCCGAAGCTGCCAAAGTTTGGCGGCCAGCGGATCAACGCGGTGCTGATGTGCCATCGACTTTGGCTTTGAGCCGCGCCATGTACTTGTCGAGGTCGACGACAAAGCGCTCGTGTTCGGCCTCACCGACCTGCTCGACATCATCGAACACTTTCATTTTGAACATGAGCTTGCGGCGGTCGATCTCGGTGAGCTCGACTTCGCAGCGCACTTTCTTGCCGGCCGGAGTCGGCGCCATATGACGGATGTTGACCCGAACACCGACTTGCCCCTGCCCGGGTTTAAGATGCGGTCCGACCATCTTATGTGCCGTCATCTCGACGAAACGCGTCATCGCCGGCGTCGAAAACACGCGGTACTCGCCGCGCGTGGTGCATAAATCGTCGGTGACTTCCCACACCTGCTCGTCCTTCATGCCGACCTTGAGCGTATCCATTGCGTCTTTTCAATGATGAAAACGCCATTTTAGATGACTTGAGGCGGCGCGCGCCGAAATCCAAAACGAAAACGGCCGCTCGTCCCGCGGCGAGGGCAGCGTGTGTGCATTACCACGCCTGCTGCAGCACTTCGTCGAGCAGGTCGCGCTCGCGCACGAAATCGCGCTTGGGATCGGCGTTGAAGTTACGCAGTGAATGTTCGAGCACGAGTTTGAGCCGTTCGCGCTCGATGTTGAGAGTCGAGAGCCGCACCGGCATGCCGAGCGTGCGGAAATCAGCTTCGAGTCTGTCCGCGATCCGATGCGGTGTCTCGGCATGCGCGACTCCGTCCACTCCGAGTGCCGCCGCGATTCGCGCCATCGCTTCGGGATCGCGATCTCCGAGCCGCCGCAGCATGGTGCCGATCAGCGCGGTATACGCCTCGCCCTGGCCGACGTGCGGATAGATGCTGATCACCGCCGTTGAAAACGCGTAGGCGACCCGCATCACCCAGTGACGCGCGAACTGCGAGCCGCCGTCATCGGACTCACGGTTCTGCAACAGCGTGGCCGCGCACAGATCGAAACGCGGCGCGACGTCATTCGCATCCGCGATTCGCGCCAGCGCTCCCGTCGCCAGGCGATACGCGTGCAGGCGATCGCCTTCGACCAGCGGGTTATCGCCGATTGCGCCAAGGTTCATCACAGCGCGGCAGTAGATCGTCGCGGCACCCGTGCGCACGAGCTGCGGCGGCGCAGTGAGCAGCGCGTCGGTGTCCCAGAAGATCGCGACCGGACGCGTCTTGGGATCGAAAAATTCCATGCCGCGCGCGGTCGCATCGTCTTTCATGCGCGAGCCTGCGCGGTTCTGCGCCGTAGTAGGCGCGGTGAGCACGTTGACGATCGGCAGCTTGGGTGCGAGCAACTTGGGACTGATCGCGGGACCGTGGTCTGGATACTGCGTCACAAGCGCCTCGATTGGCTGCTTCTCGGCGAGCAGGATTGCGACAATGCGCGTGCCCTGGATCACGCTTCCCGCGCCGACGCCGATCAGGATATCGGCTTGCGCCGCGCGCGCGGCCTGTGTCGCGCGCTCTACCGAAGAGCGCGTGGTGTCCTTGTCGATCTCGTCGAATACCCCGGCGAGCTGCGCGCCGAGAAGTTCGCGCAGGCGCGAAATCAATGGGGTTTTGCGCGCGACCGTGCGCCCGCATACGATGAAGGCGCGCTGCGCGCGCTGGCGTGCGATTTCGTCCGGTATCCGCTCGAGCGCATCTGTGCCGCTGTAGAGCCGGAACGGATAGCCCGTCGCTTTGAAGTCGTAGCTGCAGCCTGCGGACGGCGAAGGTTTCACGAGTGGCTCCGTGTGTGCACAAAGCGCTCGTGCGCGCGCAGCGCGGCGAGTGCATGGCCGGCGTCGCTGATTTCGTCAAATACCGGGATGCCGAGCTCAACCGCCCTGGCGCGGAATTCGCGCTTGCGCGCCTCGAGCTTCAGCTCCCCGTCCGAGCGCAGCACGAGCACGAAATGCGCCTGCCCCGGAAAATGCGCCTGCACGCGCAACGCCGCCTGCACCACGTTATCGAGCACTTCGGGTTTGGAGCGGCCGACGAACGGCGCCATATTAAGATGCATCACCAGTGCTTCGGGCTTGCCGATGCCGTAAATGATGTCGAGGATTTTCTCCGCGACGCGCCCATCGTCCTGCTGCAGCGTGCCGACCGGACAATCAACCGGATTGGTGATGCAGGTGCCGGGCGGCAGCCTGAGCGCAGCCAGTGCGGCCACGGTATTCGCATCGAATGGCGTGACGTCGAGCGCAAGCCGCGCGAAGGCATCGGTTGCGAGCACGCTCGCGCCGCCGCCGTTGCCGAACAGCACTACGCGCCGCGTCGGCCGCTCGATGCGCGGTTCGAGCGCCTGGAATATCAGAAGCGCATCGATGAATTCGTCGAGCGTGTCGACGAGTATGCAGCCGGTCTGGCGCGACAATGCGACCCACGCGCGGTCGTCGCCGGCGAGCGACCCGGTGTGCGACACCGCAGCGGCGAGCCCCTGTTGCGTGCGCCCCCCCTTCAGCATCACAACCGGTTTGCGCGCTTGCTGCGCGCGCAGTAATTCAAACAGCCGGCGTCCATCGCGCGCGGTTTCGACGTAAAGCCCGATCACTCGGGTCTGCGGATCGGCGAAATAGAACTCGAGCAGATCACTCGGCGTAATGTCGGCGCAATTGCCGACGGTGACGAGCCCCGAAAACTTGACCCCGCGCGTCATGCCGCGGCGTACGACGTCGGTGCCGAGCCCGCCGCTTTGCGAAATCACGCCGACGCTGCCGATCTCGCGCGGACCGCCTTCGGTAAAGGTGATCCTGCCGCGCGGCGAATAGATGCCAAGGCAATTGGGACCGATGAGCCGCATGCCTCCAGCACGCGCGGCAGCCGCGAGCTGCTGCTGCAAATCGATGCCCTCATCGACCTCGCCGAAACCGCTCGAGATCACCTGCGCAAAACGCACGCGCCCCGCGGCCGCCGAAAGCAGCGCGGGGATCTGCGCTGCCGCAATCGCTATAAACGTATAGTCGATCGGTTGCGGCGTTGTGGCGAGACTGCGGTAAGCGGGCAGCCCGTCGATTTCGGCCGCCGTAGGGTGTATCGGATAGATCGCGCCGTCGTACCCGAGCGCGCGGATGCGGCGGATGAAAACATTCGGCAGCGCAGCGCCCTTGGTCGACGCGCCGACCACTGCCACCGTCTTCGGCATGAACAATGGCGCGTACTGCGCCAGAATGTCAGGGCTGTTCATGTATTGAAGAAAAGCGCTGCCGCCAAGGACGCCGAGGACACCAAGTAGAAGCAAACCGAAGCCCAAATTTTCAACGAAT
>DASYSI010000346.1:0-4118 GCA_036003485.1 Burkholderiales bacterium
TCGAACACGCCGATGCTGTTGGTGCCGGCCTTCAGCAGCAGCTGCGCGCCGGCGTTCAACAAGACTCCGGCCATGACTAAGGAAAAACTGACGACATTCATGGCTTTGAACCTCCCTGATTCTGCTGCGGCGGGGTGCGCACGAAAACGCGCTCGGTATCGCGTGCGATTTCCTGCATCGGCAGCCGCGCCTGCTGTAATTGCTCGAACATTTCCGGACCCATCACCGCCAGCGCGTAGGAGTGACTGCGCCACAGGCGTTCGAAACTCGCGAGGTCCGGCACCCACAGCTGCGGCTCCTGCTGCAGACCGAACGCCATTTCATCCTGGAAGGCGACGAGTGTCACGGTGCGCTTGAGATAAAACGGCAAAGTCTGCTCGTAGCTGCCGACGCTGTAAAACGGAATATCGGGCTTGAGCCAGGGTTTGAGTTGCTGCGCCACATGATAGGTCGAGTGCGCCGGTGACAGCGCGTCTTCGCTGGTAAGAACGAGCTGGGCCGACACGAGCCCCGTAAAAGCACACGCCACGACCGCGCGCCTGACATGCCCGCGCCATCCGAAAACCATCGCGACGGCGCTGCCGACGAGCAAAGCGGCTGCCGCGGCGTACAACCATGGCATCTGGTCCCGATACAGCTCAGCCGGGATCGAGACCGACGCGAGCTTGACCGTGTACGGCACGGCAAAGAGCCCGGCAAGCCCGATCAATGCGATCGGCGCAAGTTGCCAGCTCAGCGTGCGTCCCTCGATCGTCGTCAAGTGCGACCCGATCAGGAGCGCGAGCGCCGGAAATATCGGCAGGATATACGATGGCAATTTCGAGTCTGAGGCCGAGAAAAAAATGAAGATGAAACCCGTCCATAACAACAGGAACAGCGTCGAATCAAATTGGGTGCCGCGATCGCGTTTGAACGCGCGCAGCACGGCATCGAACATCGTTATCAGCCACGGCAGTATTCCAAGCATCAGAATCGGGATGAAAAAGTACCACGACTGGTAGCGTTGATGGATGGTGCTCGTGTAGCGCTGCAGGTGCTCGTGGATAAAGAAAAACTGCGGGAATTCGGGATTGACCACCGATACTGCGATGAACCAGGGCGCGCAGATGGCGATAAAAAGGAGCCCCCCGGAAACGAGATGCAGCTTGCGCAGGAGGGAAAAATCGCGCTTGACCAGCATGTAGAGCACGACGACAGCGCCCGGCAGCACGATTCCGATCAGGCCTTTGCTCAGCGTTGCCAGCGCGCAGCCCGCGGCGGCGACGTGCATCCACAGCCGGTTGGTTTTCGCGTCGGCGCGCGGATCGAGCGCGAGCAGGATGCCGGCCAATGCGAGCGTCATAAAAAAAGTGAGTCCCATATCGAGCGTAAGAATATGGCCCATCAGCGTGTACAAAAGACTGCTGCCGAGTACGAGCGCCGCATAGACGCCGGCGTCTCGACCATACAGCCGTGCCCCGACATGGAACATCAGCAGCACGCCCAGGAAACCGGTCAATGCGGGCCACAGGCGCGCGGTCCAGTGGTGTTCGCCGAATGCCTTATAAGCCGCGGCGGTGGCCCAATATTGCAGCGGCGGCTTTTCGAAATATTTGATGCCGTTCAGGCGCGGCGTGAGCCAGTCACCGCTCGCTGCCATGTAACGCGGAATCTCGGAGTAACGGCCTTCGTCGCTCAGCGAGAGCTTGCGATACTCCAGATTGCCGCACCATATAACGAGCGCGGCCAATAGCGCGAGCCACCATCCGTGTGGCGCGGGAACGGCCGAAGTCGACATTGACGATGCGGGAGAACTGCTCAAATGGGATCAAATTGTAACATCAGTGCGACTGTGCAAGGCAGTGCGCCGCGAGCTGCTCGAATGCCGCGTCGCTGTCGGCGCTGATCTCCAGTCGTATGCCATGCGCATGATGCGAGTAGTGCTTGAGCGTTGAGCGCAGGTAAGCCGGGTCATAGTGGTTTTCGAGCAGATCGCGCACGAGCCTGTCCCACTCGCCCGCCGCGGCGCGCGACTTCCAGTCCTCGATCTGCTTTTGTCCATAGAGCGCAGTCAGGCAATCGAGCTGAGCGCCTAAGGACAGCGGATCGGACACGAAGTGCCGGTATTCGTCTTTCAGCATCGCGACGCGCAGCGCCGCATCCGCTTCCAGCCGCACGCATTGTCCGTCCCACATCGCCGCAATCATCGCTTCGGGCACGCGCAGATTTCCGATTTTCTTGCTCTCGGCTTCGACGTACACCGGGCGTGCGCGGTCCAGTTGCCGCAATTCAGACCATACCAGGCTGTCGAACATCTTTTGCGTGGGCTGCGGTTCTCCGGGCAAATCGCCAAGCACCGAGCCGCGATGCGCAGCGAGCGCTTCGAGATCGAGTACCTGCGCGCCGGCCTGCGCCAATGCCCGCAACAGTCGACTTTTTCCGGAGCCCGTGAGACCGCAGATCACCTGCCATTCAAAGCGCTGTGGCAGTTCGCAGAGCTCGCTTAAGACTGTGCGCCGGTAAGCTTTGTAACCGCCTTCGAGCTGTCCGACGCGCCAGCCGATTTTATGCAGCACATGCGCGAGCGCAGCGCTGCGCCCGCCGCCGCGCCAGCAGTAAACGAGCGGACGCCAGTCGCGCGGCCGCAGCGCGAATGCGGCTTCGATGTGGCGGGCGATATTGCGGCTTACGAGCGCTGCACCCGCTTTCTTGGCATCGAACGCCGAAACCTGCTTGTAGATGGCGCCGACGTGCGCACGCTCGGCGTCGTTCAACACCGGATAATTATGCGCGCCGGGAATGTGGTCCGCGGCAAATTCCAGTTCCGAGCGCACGTCGATGATCTCGTCAAAATCGGCGAGATGTGCTACGGTGACCGGCATCGGAGAACGCAACCGGGGCCTCGATGAATAAACCCGTTGATTTACAAAAGATCAGACTGACCGCATTTTCACACGGCGGCGGATGAGGCTGCAAACTACCGCCAGCGTTGCTGGGGGAATTGCTGTCGAAGTCGCCGCTTGCGAAAGCGTATCCGAATCTGTTGGTCGGAACGGAGTCGAGCGACGACGCTGCGGTCTATCGCCTGAACGACGAGCAGGCGCTCGTTGCGACGACGGATTTCTTTCTGCCGATCGTCGACGATCCGTACGACTTCGGGCGTATCGCCGCGACCAACGCGATCTCGGATGTCTACGCAATGGGTGGGACGCCGATCTTTGCGCTCGCACTGGTCGGCATGCCGCTCGGCAAGCTGCCAGTCGAGGCAATGCAGCAGATACTGGCCGGCGGCCAGTCGGTGTGCGATGCGATCGGAATTCCAATCGCCGGCGGCCATTCGATCGACAATCCGGAGCCGATCTACGGACTTGTTGCGTTGGGCTTGGTGCATCCGGATCGCATCAAGCGCAACGATCGCGCGCAAGCAGGCGACGCGTTGATACTCGGCAAGGCGCTCGGCGTCGGCATCATGAGCGCGGCGCTTAAAAAGGGCGAGCTGCGTCCCAAGGCGTACGAGCAGATGCTCGAATCCATGACCCAGCTCAATACTGCGGGAATCGAGTTGGCTTCGCTGCCCGAAGTTCACGCGCTGACGGATGTGACCGGATTTGGCCTGCTCGGACATCTGCATGAAATCTGCCGCGGCTCGAAATTGCACGCGGACTTGAGCTTTGATGCGCTACCGGTACTGTCGGCAGCGCTGCATCTCGCACAGGCGGGATATGTGACTGGCGCTTCCGACCGCAACTGGGCGAGTGTCGGTCCACATGTGACCCTGCCGGCGGGAATGCCGGAGTGGCAGAAGAAACTGCTGTGCGACCCGCAAACCAGCGGCGGCCTGCTGGTCGCGTGCGATTCTGGCAGCGCGTCGCGCGTGCTCGACATCTTCAAGCAGCAAGGCTTCATGCACGCGCGCGAGATCGGAACGCTCACCGCGGGCCCTGCCACAATCAGCGTTTCTTAGCAGTCGCTAATCGCGCGCCTGGGGAACGGATGGGGGTTGCGTGCGCGCTGATATGAATGTTCTGCTGCGGGTCGGGGCGATTCTGGCGGTCGTTATCGGATCTGCCATTCATCCTTGCGTCGTTGCAGCGCAGAACTTTCCGCAGCGGCCGCTGCGCATCATTTGTCCGTCGCCG
>DASYSI010000347.1:0-2298 GCA_036003485.1 Burkholderiales bacterium
TTTAAGTAGGATTGGAGAATATAGTGTTCGCGTTAATCGAAGCGGCCGGCTGGCCGATTTGGCCACTGCTGCTGGCGTCCGTAATCGCGCTCGCCATCATCGGCGAGCGCGCATGGTCGTTGCGTCGCAGCATTGTCGTGCCGAAGCCATTGCTCGGCCAGGTGGTCCAGGAATACCGCCAGAACGGCGCCAATCCACAGCTGCTAGGACGGCTCGCCAATGGTTCGCCGTTGGCCCAGGTTTTCGCCGCCGGCCTGAAGCACGTCAAGAGCACCACTCAAGTCATGAAGGAGGCGATCGATGAAACCGGGCGCGCAGTCGCGCACGATCTCGAGCGATTCCTGACTACCCTTGGCACCATCGCGTCGATCAGTCCCTTGCTCGGACTGCTGGGGACGGTAATCGGCATGATCGAAATCTTCGGCTCGCAAACGCCATCCGGTGGCAACCCGATCGTGCTTGCGCATGGAATCTCGATCGCGCTATACAACACCGCGATGGGGCTCATCGTTGCCATACCCAGCATGATTTTCTACCGCTATTACCGTGGCAAGGTCGATACCCTGATCGTGGAAATGGAAAGCCAAGCGGTGAAGCTGGTTGAAATCCTGCATGGCGAGCGCCAGAACTGAGTCGGCGCCCGCATTATGAATTTCCGCCTTGGCACACGCAAGGAAGAGCCCGAGATCAACCTTATCCCGTTGATCGATGTGCTGCTGGTGATCCTGATCTTCCTCATGGTCACCACCACCTATTCGCGCTATTCCGAGCTACAGATCAACCTGCCGACTGCCGAAGCCAACAAGCCCGAAGAGCGTCCGAACCAGATTAACGTCGCGGTTGATGGTCAGGGTAAATACATCGTCAATAAAACACCGGTACCGTTCCGCAATCCCGACAGCTTTGCGGCGGAACTTAAGCGCGCCGGGGGCGGCAGGCCGGATCCGGTCATCATCATCAACGCAGACGCCGCGGCCACTCACCAATCAGTGATCAACATCATGGAAGCCGCGCGCATCGCCGGCTACAGCCGCATCACTTTCACGACTCAGGCAAGCAAAAAGTGAGGCGTTCGGCGTGAGGCGGTAAACACCACGCGCACGCAACTCATGCTTCTCATCTCACCGCTGACGGGAACATGCGCTGGCTGGAACGACACTGGTACCGCATCTCTCCTCTGCATCTGCTGCTGTGGCCGTTAAGCGTATTGTTTGCCGCGCTCGTGGCGCTGCGCCAGCTGTTGTATCGCTTGAATCTGTTGCGGGCAACGCGCCTGCCGGTGCCTGTCATCGTGGTCGGCAATATCAACGTCGGCGGAACCGGTAAAACGCCGCTCGTCATCTGGCTTGCTGAGTTGCTGCACGCGCACGGCTTCAAACCGGGCATTGTTCGCCGTGCCTATGGGGGCAGCGCACGCCTGACGCAGTCAGTGGCGGCGGACGCGGATCCGCGCGTAGTCGGCGACGAAGCAGTGCTGCTCGCGCGCCGTTGCGGCTGTCCGGTATGGATCGGCGTGCAACGCGCGGCGACGGCGCGCGCACTGCTCGCTGCGCAATCCGATTGCAATGTCATCATCAGCGATGACGGTCTGCAGCACTATGCGCTCGAGCGCGATCTCGAAATCGCGGTGGTGGACGGTGCACGGGGCTTCGGCAACGGCATGCTGTTGCCGGCCGGGCCGCTGCGCGAGCCACCATCGCGACTGAACCGCGTCGACGCGCTGGTTATCAACGGCGCCGCCCTGTTCCCGCGCGAACTGCTGCCCTCGACGGTGCCGGCATTCGAAATGACGTTTGGCGGCAGAATTTTTTACGACGTGCTCAATCCGCACCAGCAAGCGGGCCCCGGACACTTCGCGGGGCAGCGAGTCCACGCGGTTGCCGCAATCGGCAACCCACAACGCTTCTTCAATCACCTGCGCGAGCTCGGAATATCGTTTGTCGCCCATCCCTTCCCGGACCATCATGCGTTTACGGCTGCGGATTTTGCATCTTGCGGTAACGATTCGGTCCTCATGACCGAGAAGGATGCGGTAAAATGCGAACGCTTCTGCAATGAGAATTTCTGGGCGTTACCGGTCGATGTCGAAACCGACCCCGCGCTGGGCGAGTTGATTCTGCGCAAACTGGGAAAGTGAATGGATTCGAAACTGCTCGACATTCTGGTATGCCCGATCTGCAAGGGGCCGCTCGTCTACGACAAGCCGAAGCAGGAATTGATCTGCAAGCCCGATCGCCTCGCCTATCCGGTCAAGGACGGCATACCTGTGATGCTCGAGGACGAAGCCCGCAAACTTCT
>DASYSI010000348.1:0-3669 GCA_036003485.1 Burkholderiales bacterium
AGCGTCGAGAACAAAGTCGGCGCAACGATATAACCGATCGCCCACAAACCGCCGATCCACAACGTAAGCGCAACCGCGTAAATGCCTTCAGCGAGCGACTTCATGGCTAAATATACTTAACGTTCAGTATCTCGTACTCGCGTACGCCGCCGGGCGCGTTCACTTCGGCGATGTCGCCCGCATGCCTGCCGATCAACGCGCGCGCGATCGGCGAGCTGATCGAAATCTTGTTCAGCTTGATATCGGCCTCATCGTCACCGACGATCTGGTAAGTGACGACCTCGCCATTGTTCATGTCCTCGAGCTCGACCGTGGCGCCGAATACGCAGCCTCCGTCGGCATCGATCAGCGCCGGGTCGATGAGCTGTGCATTGGAAAGCTTGGTCTCGACTTCCGCGATGCGCCCCTCGATGAAGCTCTGGCGCTCCTTGGCTGCGGCATATTCAGCGTTTTCCGCGAGATCACCGTGGGCCCGTGCTTCCGCAATCGCGGCAATGATCGCCGGACGTCGTATGGTTTTCAGTTCGTGCAGTTCGGCGCGCAGTTTTTCCGCACCCACGATTGTCAACGGAGTCTTTGCCATGATTTCGCGCGCCGGTTATTGAATCGCTTCAAGGATACGCGAGTGCAGGCCCTGCACGTCATACGCGTTCAGTTCACGCGATTGTTGCATGCCGGTGCACGCAGCGCGCGCGCCGGCCAGAGTGGTGTACAGCGTAACGCGGGCCTGCAGCGCAGCGCGGCGAATTGCATACGAATCGCGCACCGCGGTGCGCTTTTCCTCGACCGTGTTCAGGATCAGCTGAATGTCGCCATTCTTGATCATGTCAACGACGTGCGGCCGTCCTTCGGCAACCTTGTTAACGGACGCCACTGTCAAACCCGCGGCCGCCAGCGCCGCCGCAGTACCGCGCGTCGCGGCCAGTTGAAACCCCAACGCGGCAAGATCGCGTGCGATCGCGACTGCCGCCGGCTTGTCGCCATCGCGCACGCTGACAAAAACCCGACCTGACTCGGGCAGACGGTCGCCCGCCGCGAGCTGCGATTTCACAAAGGCTTCGCCGAAGCTCGCGCCCACGCCCATCACCTCGCCGGTCGATTTCATTTCCGGACCGAGTATGGTATCGGCGCCCGGAAACTTGATGAACGGGAACACCGCTTCCTTGACCGAGTAGTACGGCGGTACGACTTCGCCTGCAATGTTCTGCTGGGCAAGCGTCATGCCGGTCATGCAGCGCGCCGCGATTTTGGCGAGCGGCAGCCCCGTGGCTTTCGACACGAACGGTACCGTGCGCGAAGCGCGCGGGTTCACTTCGAGCACGAAAATGATATCTTTCTGCCCATTTTTCTGAATCGCGAACTGCACGTTCATCAACCCCAGCACCTTCAGCGCATGCGCCAGCGCGATGGTCTGCTGGCGCAACTCGTCCTGAACTTCCGGCGACAAGCTGAACGGCGGTAGCGAACACGCGGAATCGCCCGAATGCACGCCCGCCTGCTCGATATGTTCCATGATGCCCCCGATCAGCACGGCTTTACCGTCGCAGATTGCGTCGACGTCGACCTCGGTCGCATCGTTCAGGAAGCGGTCAAGCAATACCGGCGAATCGTTTGATACCTTGACTGCTTCGCGCATGTAGCGCTCGAGCTCGCTCTGCTCGTGCACGATCTCCATCGCGCGCCCGCCGAGCACGTAGCTCGGCCGCACGACCAGCGGATAGCCGATCTCGTCGGCAAGCGCGAGTGCTTTCTGCGCGCTGCGCGCGGTGCGGTTCGGCGGCTGCTTCAACTTCAATTTATTGAGCAGCTTCTGAAAACGCTCGCGATCTTCGGCGATGTCGATCGAATCCGGCGAGGTGCCGATTATCGGCACGCCGTTGGCTTCGAGATCGCGCGCGAGCTTGAGCGGCGTCTGGCCACCGTACTGCACGATCACGCCGTAGGGTTTTTCGACGTGCACGATTTCGAGCACGTCTTCGAGCGTCAAGGGCTCGAAATACAGCCGATCCGACGTGTCGTAATCGGTCGACACCGTTTCCGGATTGCAGTTGATCATGATGGTTTCGTAGCCGTCTTCACGCAGCGCGAGCGCCGCGTGCACGCAGCAATAGTCGAATTCGATTCCCTGGCCGATACGGTTGGGCCCGCCGCCCAGTACGATCACCTTTCTGCGATCCGTAGGCGCGGCCTCGCACTCTTCCTCGTAAGTCGAATACATGTAGGCCGTGTGAGTGGCGAACTCCGCCGCGCAGGTATCGACACGCTTGTAGACCGGGCGTATTCCCAGCGCGTGGCGGTATGCGCGGACTTCGGCTTCGGTCGACTTCATGAGATAAGCGAGACGCCGGTCGGAAAAACCCCTGCGCTTAAGCCTGCGCAGTACATCGGCATCGATGTCGGCAAGTTTACGGTCATCGAGCTCCATTTCGAGATCGACGATCTCCTTGATCTGCGCCAGGAACCAGCGATCGATCTTGGTGAGCTGGTAGACTTCTTCGAGCGTAAAGCCGTTCTCGAACGCGTCGCCGACGTACCAGATACGCTCAGGTCCCGGCTCGCCCAGCTCCTTTTCAATCGCTTCGCGATCGGTCGTTTTCTGGTTGAGGCCATCGACGCCGACTTCGAGTCCCCGCAGCGCCTTCTGAAATGACTCCTGAAACGTGCGCCCGACCGCCATCACTTCGCCGACCGATTTCATCTGCGTTGTCAGGCGGTCATTGGCGTGCGGAAATTTCTCGAATGCGAAACGCGGCACCTTCGTGACCACGTAATCAATCGTCGGCTCGAACGATGCCGGCGTGGCGCCGCCCGTGATTTCGTTGCGCAGCTCGTCGAGCGTATACCCGACCGCGAGCTTGGCTGCGACCTTGGCGATCGGGAAACCGGTTGCTTTCGAAGCCAAAGCGGATGAGCGCGACACGCGCGGATTCATCTCGATAATGAGCATGCGTCCGTCGTCCGGGTTGATCGCGAACTGCACGTTGGAACCGCCGGTATCGACCCCGATTTCGCGCAGACACGCAATCGCCGCGTCGCGCATGATCTGGTATTCCTTGTCGGTCAGCGTTTGCGCCGGCGCGACGGTGATCGAATCGCCGGTGTGTATTCCCATCGGATCGACATTTTCGATCGAGCAGACAATGATGCAGTTGTCCTTGCGGTCGCGCACGACCTCCATCTCGAACTCTTTCCACCCGATCACCGACTCCTCGACCAGCACTTCGTTGGTCGGCGAGGCATCGAGACCGCGCTCGCAGATGGCAAGAAACTCCTCCTTGTTATAAGCGATCCCGCCGCCCCCGCCACCAAGCGTGAACGACGGCCGGATAATCGTGGGATAGCCGACCGCTGCCTGCACCTGCAGCGCCTCTTCGAGACTATGGGCAATCGCCGAGCGCGCGCTGTTAAGACCGATCCTGCTCATGGCTTTCTTGAATTTCTCGCGGTCCTCGGCTTTGTCGATCGCTTCTTTTTTTGCACCTATCATTTCGACGCCGTATTTTTCGAGCACGCCGTGCCGCGCGAGGTCGAGCGCGCAATTCAGTGCGGTCTGCCCTCCCATTGTCGGCAGCAGCGCGTCGGGACGCTCGATCGCGATCACCTTCTCGACCATTTGCCATGTGACGGGCTCGATATACGTCGCGTCCGCCATGTTGGGATCGGTCATGA
>DASYSI010000349.1:0-5842 GCA_036003485.1 Burkholderiales bacterium
GACACTCGAACAATGTGACCGGCGTCGAATTGTGCCAGATGGCGCGGGCGAAGCACCTCGTTCTCTACCATCATGAGCCGGCATACGATGATGCAACCATCGAGCGATTGTGGCGCGAGACGCAGCGCCTCGAGCAGATCACACGTGAAGCGCATGCGGTCGAAGTGACGGCCGCATACGACGGCCTTGAAATCGCTTTGTAACGGGTGCTAGCCATCGCCGGCTCTGCGACGGAAGGTCGAGCGCCCGACGGATGGCGGCGCTGGCTCGCGCGCGGCCGCGGCCGCTGGCTGGGTGTGCTCGCCGGCGGCGTATTCGCCGTTGCGCTGCTGGTCACTCCCGATCCAGGGCCTGTGCCTGCGCTGCGCCTTGGCGTGTTCGACACTTACCAATGGCTGCTGCCACGCACACGAATTTCTTCGCCAGCAGTCATCGTAGCAGTGGACGACTCGAGCCTTGTGCAATTCGGCCAATGGCCATGGCCGCGCGATCTGGTCGCACGCCTGGTTACGCTGATTGCCGCGCGCAATCCAGCGGCCATCGGCATCGATATCGTGTTCGCCGAACCCGATCGCGTATCACCCGAGCGCATCGCCGACGCGCTGCGGGAGCGTGATCCGGCCATCGCCGAGCGTCTGCTCAAACTGAGGCCCAATGACGAAATTCTCGCGGAGGCAATTGCGCGCGCGCCAGTCGTTCTCGGCATCGCCGGGATACACGTGGCGACTCCCATGCGACCGCCGAGCGTGACCGCCCGGATGGTAGGGCCGCCGCCCCGGCTGCCACACTATGCGGGCGCTCTATATAGCCTGCCGCAGATCAGTCGCGCCGCGAACGGCCACGGTCTGTTGAATGCCGAGCCTGAACGCGGAGTGGTACGCCGTGTACCGCTGGTGGCCGCGATCGGCGATCGTCCGCTGCTGACGCTTGTGCTGGAAAGTCTGCGCATCGCGGCGCGCGCCCCGATTTTCACACTGCTAGCAAATAATGCCGGTTTGCAGCACGTCGAAATCGGCGACCTTCGTGTGCCCGTTCAGACCAATGGCAGCTTATGGGTTCATTACACTGGGCCCGATGCGGCGCGTTACGTGTCGGCGGCGGATGTGCTGAAGGGCCGTGACGACCCGGCGCTTACCGAAGGGAAAATCGCGCTGCTCGGCGTCACTGGGCTCGGGCTGGTAGACCAGCAAACGACATCGCGCGGCGATCGCATGCCAGGCATCGAAATTCACGCGCAGGTGCTGGAAAATATTTTCGACGGCGCGTTGCTGTCGCGTCCCGGCTGGGCACACGCGGCGGAAGCGCTGCTGTTCGGACTCGCCGCGGCGATAATCGTGTATGGCGTGCCGCGTGTGCGTCCACGCCGCTCGGTCCTCATCCTGTTCGCGTGCTGGGGGACACTTGCGGCTGTGGCCATCGCTTCATATCTCTGGGGCCGGATACTCCTTGATGCCGCCACTCCGATTGCGGCTATCAACGTCGTTTACGGCGTAATGATTTCCGCCACGCTCGTGGCCATCGACTTACAGCGGCGCGACCTTTCGGCGCGGCTGGCAGTGGAGCGCATAGCGGCGGCCCGAATTTCGGGGGAACTGGAAACCGCCTCGCAGCTTCAGACGGGCATGCTGCCCATCGCGCGGCGCGTGCTCGGAGACGAGCGCCGCGCGGAGATCTTCGCGCATATGCGGCCTGCGCGCGAAGTTGGCGGAGATCTTTACGATTTCTTCCTGCTGCCCGACGACAGGCTGTTTGTGCTTGCGGGAGACGTTGCGGGCAAAGGACTGCCCGCCGCCATGTTCATGGTCGTGAGCAAAGCGCTTGCCAAAAGCTCCGCCTTGCGCGCGAGCGCCGATCTCGGTACGTTGATGATGACGCTCAACACAGAGATTTCCCGCGACAATCCGGCGGAGCTCTTCGTGACTCTGCTCGCGCTCGTCATCGATCTGCGCACGGGACAACTCGAATACTGCAACGCTGGCCATGAACCGCTGCTGCTGGTACGGCGCGGCGAACCGATTCTTACGCCCGACGACGGCGGAGGGCCGCCGTTGTGCGCACTGGAGGATTTTGCGTACGAGCCGGCGCGGCTCACGTTGCAGCCCAACGACATTCTCGTATTGACCTCAGACGGGATTACCGAAGCGATGAATCGCGACGCAGCGTTGTACGGCCGCGACCGCCTCAAGTTGCAACTCGCGGCTTCGGTGCATTCTGCCTCGGACATCACAGTAATAGGCAATGAAGTGCTCAAAGACGTCGCAACTTTCGAAGCGGGAGCCGAACCTGCGGACGACCAGACGCTGCTGCTTGTCGCCTGGCGCGGCGCTGCAGCCGCGAAGTTTTGACGATTGACTCGCAGGGCTACGCTTTAGCGCACGTTAACTTCGACGCGCCGGTTGCGAGGTTCGGGGACGTCATCTGCCGTGGGGATCAGCGGTTCGCGCTCGCCGCGAGCGCTCACCGTGATTTTCCCGGCATCGATCCCGCTCTTCGCCAGCAGTTCTCTTACGCGTTCGGCGCGCTGGAGCGACAGGTCGTCATTCATCCGCTGCGTGCCTACGCGGTCCGTATGACCGATTACCGTAATCTCGGGCGCGGGCCGGCGCGCCATTTCAGCAAGAAGCTTCTCGACCTCGACTTTGGACTCGTCCGTAAACTCGTCGCTACCGCTCAGGAAATACACAGTGAACGATACCGGCGCCGGCGGCATGGACGCGAGCGCAGCGCCGAACGACCGCTGCACTTCCGATGCGTTGGAGTGTCCTGTTCGCGGGTGGCCACTGAGACGCGATTGGGCGAAAGCATAAGGGCTGTCGAGCAGCGCCTCGGCTCCTTTCTGCTTCACCGCCACTGCGCCGGTCTTGCCATCGGCGCCCGGTAATAGCACCGCGACGTCGGGAGTTGCGCACGCAGTCAGCATCACAATAACTGCACTGAGCAGTACACGCACGCTTATTCTCCCGCGCGTACTACAAACTCAGTGCCGCGGACGCCCAATATCATCGATGGTGTCCTCACGGTCATTGCATCGGGCGAACGCTTGGCGATTTTTCCTGAAATGACTGACAGGGTACCGCGTTTAAGCGACGTGTCGAAAGCGCCGTCATGCGTGGTTTGATCGAAGTTAAGCCGGTCGATCGCAAGCACGCTGTTAGGACCGATCGACAGGCGGGAGTTATCGATGAAAGTGATGCCCGCCGATCCGTTCTCGCCGGTAACTATGGTGTCTGAAGCGAGAACTTCAGCGCCCACCGGCGCGGGTAAGCGCTGTGCTGCGCGCTCAATGTAAACGGCGCCCGTCGAGACTTTAATCTTGCCTACTTCTGCTGCGCTCACGGACGTCGAAGAGAGGGCAAAACAGAACGCAAGCAAAGCGCTGCTGTGGAGAAGAGTCTTCATTGCTGGCCTTTGGTTGAATGTCTATACGGGATTAAGACTGGCATTATAATGTGCGCCGATGCCTGTGCCTTGCTATATCGAATGTTTTCGCCCCGGTGCATGCGGTGAATAAGGTGGCTAAGCCGCTTAAGCGGGATTTCATGGCCAAGCGCGCCGAATTCGACGCCGTTCGCCGCCACGTCGAGAACGAGTGTGCCGCAATAGATTTCGAAATGCGGCAACGCATCATCTTGATCGTCGAAGAGCTTTTCTGCAACACCATTGAACACGGCTATGGCGGCGACTGCGAGCAGCTCGTGCAATTGACCGTCTCTGTGGACGCGCATACCTGTCATTTGATTTATGAAGACTGCGCGCCGCCGCACGACCCATTCACTGCGATCGCGGACTTAAGGCCTGCCGATACCAGCACCGATCAGCGCCGGGTGGGCGGCCTCGGGGTCTTTTTGCTCGCGCAGTTTTCGTCAAGCCACCGTTACGAGCGGCGCGGAAACCGTAACGTGATCGAATTGCAAGTGCCCTGCGCGGGCGATGCGACAGGATAGTTACACTTCAAGCTACTCGCTCAAGCTACTCAGCCTGGATGTTGGCGGCTTTGATGACTTTCGCGTAGCGCTCGACTTCGCGTTTGAACTGCTGGCCCAGTTCCTCCGGGGTGCTGCCCACCGGATCGGCACCCTCCTTGGCCATGAACTCGAGCGCCTCCTTCGCTTTCAGCGCCTTGAGCGCCTCAGCATTCATCCGCGCCACGATTTCGCTGGGCGTGCCGCCAGGAAAGAAGAAACCATACCAGTTATCCGCTTCGAAGCCCGGATAGAACGAGGCCATCGTCGGCAGATCCGGAAACGCGCTCGATGGTTTGGCGGTGGTGACTGCGAGCGCCCGGATCCTGCCCGATCTGATATGCGGCTGCGCAGCGAGCGAAGTTGAGAACACGAAATCCACTTCGCCGCTCATCAATGCCGTCAGCGCCGGTCCGCTGCCCTTGTAGGGGATATGCACCAGCTCGGCGCCGGCCATCTGTTTGAGCATTTCGAGCGCGAGATGACTCGTCGAGCCGCTGCTGTTGGATGCCGCATTGATCCTGCTTCCGGGACGCCGGGTCAGCGCGACCAGTTCCTTGACCGACTTCGCGGGCACGCTCGGATGGAGCACCAGCACCAGCGGCAGCGACGAAATCCAGCTTACGGGCGTCAGGTCTTTTACCGGATCGAAAGTGAGCCGCTTCGCATAAAGCGTGGTATTGACCGATAGTGAAGCCGAGACGAACAGGAGCGTGTAGCCATCGGGTGGCGCCTTGGCAACGGCTTCAACCCCGATCAATCCGTTGGCACTCGCGCGATTGTCGACTACGAAGGTCTGCCGCGTGCTCTCGTAGAATTGCTTGGCCAGGAGGCGCGCCTGGATGTCGGTGCCTCCGCCTGCGGCGAACGGCACGACAATGCGAACCGTCTTGCCCGGCCAGCTCTGCGCCAAAGCGCACGGAGCAACGACGGACACGGCGCATGCCGCGAGAGTCCACGCGGGAATGAAATTCAAAGCTGATCCTCCGGAATGAACGGGGTTAGCAGAAAATGTTTCAGACGCTGCAACAGGCTGGTTTCGGGTTCGGTCGAGAGCACGACCTCACCGTCGTCGTTCATCGTCAGCCATTCGAGACTCTCGCCGTCGGGTCCGAACCGAACGCGATAGGCGCTCTGCAGCTTGCTGATGTGAATGACGCGGAGCACTTCCTTCGCGAGCTGCGGACTTTCGGCGATGATACCGAGCTCGGTATTCTTGCTGGCCGATCTCGGATCGAGGTTCATCGACCCGATGAAAACCATCGAGCGATCGATGACCGCAGTCTTCGCGTGCAGGCGGCCGAGCGACATTCCCGGAAACATGAGCCGCTTGTTCTGCTGGATGCCCATCGGACTCAATTCATAGAGGTCCACGCCGCTCTTGAGCAATTGAGGACGGTAGCGCGCGTAGCCGGTGTGGACGAGCGGCTCATCGTTCGAGCCCAGCGAATTGGTGAGGATCGTGACTTTGACGTTGCGTTTCCTCAGATCGCTGAATGCCTGCACACCCCTGTGTCCCGGAATAAAATAAGGCGAGACGATGACGACCTCGTCCTTCGAAGCCATAACCCGATCCATGACGTTCATCGAGACGCTCATCGAGCGCGCCATTTCGTCAGACTGGGCGGTCGCCTTCGCCGGTGAATCCGCAAACGCAACCGCTTTGCCCCAGATCAAGCCAAGCCGCCCTGCTTCGAGATCTTCGCTGATCGGGCCGTAGCCGAGTATGTCGATCGAAGGCAGCGAGAGCGACATCATCTGGGCGCCTTCGTCGACGAGGCTGTCAAATCTCCGCCGCAGCGCCTCGCGATCGAGATTCGTGCGGATGATGCTCTGCACCGTATAAACCTGCGGGCTGTTCCAGTAGATGTCGAAGATGC
>DASYSI010000350.1:0-10531 GCA_036003485.1 Burkholderiales bacterium
GGAATAATGCCCTGCCGAAATCATGTGCCGGCGGCCGGTGATGGAAGGGCGATAGGTGGCCAAGGGTTACTCCTTATCTCGATTGCGTGCGTGCACCATTGTAAGAGTCACATGCGCGTTACAGCATACACAGCGGCGTCAGTCTTCGGAAGCGCGGCGACTTCGCCGACGGTAATGGGCTTCACCGGCGGACGCAGCCGATAGTAGCCCACTTCCGGGGGCGGTACGCCGCGGCTTTCGGCGATGAGCTCAGTCACCGTCAACCCGCACAACCGGCCCTGGCACGGCCCCATGCCGCATCTGAGGAATATCTTCATCTGGTTCGGGCCCGGGCAGCCGAGCGCAACGGTATCGATGATCTGGCGCGCGGTCGTCTCTTCGCAGCGGCAGACGATGGTCTCGCCGGACGGCTGGCGAAAGACTTTAGCGGGACGGTAGAGCGCATCCATGAAGGCGCGCCCACGCAAACAACCTGCAAGCTCACGCTGCGCGCGCGTTTCTTCGGACTTCGCAATGCTGCGGCCAAGTGCGCGTGCGGCGGCAATGGCTGCGAGTTTGCCGCGCCATTCGGCAGCCTCCGCGCCGGCAATACCTGCGCCATCGCCCGCGATCGCGATGCCATCCACTGAAGAGTTGCCGTGCGCGTCGAGCACGGGCGTCCAGCAGAGCTGCTCATCACTCCAGCGATACTCGATAGCGACTGACATCGGAAGATTCACGTTCGGCGCGACGCCCTGGTGCAGAAACAGGCTATCGACCGCTAAGCTTTGCTCCGCGCGATTGCCGCTTCGGTAGGCGACCGACCTCACCCGATCGTCACCGGTCGCGCGCAGCGACGTGACGCCTGGGATCACACGCACTTCGCGCTTCACTGCGCGCAGCAGCTTGAGACCGTCGCGAAAGTAGCTCGAGAAGAAGAACGGCACGAAGTGCGGCAGCGCGCGCATGCGGTTCTCGCCGGGCGTCGTATCGAGTATTGCGGAGATCTTCGCACCCGCGTTCAGATACTGCCACGCGATCAACCACAGCAGAGGTCCGCAACCGGCGAGCACCGTACGGCCCGCGGGCAGAAGTCCCGCGGACTTAAGCAGAATTTGCGCCGCGCCAGCGGTCATTACACCGGGAAGCGTCCAGCCGGGAATCGGGAACGGCCGCTCGAGCGCACCGGTGCAGATGATGACGCGCCGCGCGCTCGTGAGCTGGGAGCCCCCGCCCAGGGACACGCCGATTTCGCGCTCTCGCGTGAGACTCCACACCGTCGCTCCAGGCACGTACTGCGCGCCGCTCGATCGGAACGCATCGACGAGCTCGGCGCCGCGCCAATAGCTTGGGCCGAGCACCGACTTGTCGGTGATCGGCGTCTCTGTAATCGCGCGGTAAATCTGCCCGCCGGTGCTCGCTTGCTCATCGAACAGCACCGTCGACAAACCGGCGTTCGCAGATGAAGTCGCCGCTGCGAGTCCGGCGGGACCCGCGCCGATGATGGCGACGTCGTACGAATCGACTATGCCCGCCGCGCTCATCGGCCGAGCTCGCGCTTGCCGAGTTGAAGCTCGACCTGCATGCCGTCGCGCACACGCACGAGACAGCCCTGGCGGTTGCCGATGCCGTCGACCGTGACGAGACAATCGAAGCACACGCCCATCATGCAGTAAGGCGCGCGCGGAGCGCCTGACACCGGTGTAGTGCGGCAGTAATGCAGACCTGCGGCGAGCATGGCTGCAGCGACCGTGTCGCCTGCACGTGCCTTTACGGGCTTGCCGTCGATCGTGAACGTTACCGTCGGGTTCGCCGCCTCAGGCTGCAAGCGCTGGAACATCGAATCTCCGGGAGCTGAAAGGCTTGAATTGCGCGGCAGGCAAGTCGCCAGCCGCAATGCACGGCGCGAGGAAGAGGGCATGAGCCGCGGCGAGCGTGACGCCGCTGTGGCAAGACGCGCAGAATGCCCCGGGGCACCTTTCGGATTGATCGTAAATCGGGAAACCGTCTTTCGTCATGACCCGCAGCGCGGCCCACGTGCGCACGATGTTGAGATTTGCGACTTGCGGGAACATCCGCACGGCGCGGTTCGCTAGCACCGAAATCACCGGCGAGGTGACGCTCGGGTCGGCACCGGTTTCTTCCTGCGAATCCCCGAACATGAGGCCGCCTTCGTCGGTCTGGCGCACGGTTTGAACTACATAGTTCAGAAACGGTGCGGTCCTCTCGGTCACGATGAGTTGGCCGCGTTGCGGTCGCACGGGCACGTCGAGTCCGACCATGGGACCGAGGCGCACATTGTCGATGCCGGCGGCGAGCACGATCTTTGACGCACGAATTTCACCTCGTGCGGAGAAGAGCCGGAATTCACGCGCGACGTACTCGATGCGGTCCACGCGATGCTCGGGGAGGTACGCCACGCCGAGCTGCTGCATGGCCGCATTGAGTGCTCTAAAAAGCCGCGGCGAGTTACAGTGCCCATCGTAGCGGCTGTAGCTTGCGCCGACGACTTCGGGACCGATCTGCGGGATCGCCTGCTTCACGCGCGCGGGATCGAGCATCTCGAAATCGAAGCGCTGCATGCCGGGCTGGTCCTGAATTCGCTGAAGGAGACTGCGGCGGTTTTCGAGCTCGCGCTCCGATAAAGACAGGTTGAATCCGCCGGGACGTTGGAAGCAGACGTCGATGCCCATCTGTTCCTTCAGCGCGTCCGCGAAGCCCGCCCATGCATTTGACGAGCGCATGGTCCACGCGGAATAGGGCGCGAGCCCGAGGCCTTTGCTTTGCACCCAGATTAGCGCGAAGTTGCCGCGCGACGCCCGAAACGCGACATCGCCTTCGTCGAGCACGGTGACGCGTTGCCCCACTTTCGCAAGACCCCACGCGATCGCCGAGCCCATGAGACCACCGCCAATCACAGCAACATCGAACTCGGTTGGTTTTGCACGCGTCATCGATTGTCTCTCAATCCGAATCCTAGTCCCGACCGCTTCCGACGAGTAGGTGCGATCGAGCACAAAAGAACCAGCGTCGGCTAGCGCACCGAAAAATAGTCTCACGGACACTATCATGGGTCAAACTCACCAATGCGTCTAAAATATAAGAAGATTTTATAGATCGCTCTCCGCCATGCGTGCGCTTCAAAACGTTTGCTAATGCGGCGAGGACAATCGCTCGGATCGAGCTTGCCCGTCGGATAGGTACAAGACAGTTCCAGCTAGTGTGGAGACCCGCACCAACTGCACGGCTATCGATGCAAGCGGCATGAAATGTCGCACTGGCGTGATGTCATTCGTGCGGTATGATCGTCGAATCCACTCGTGGGTCGCGTCCGCGAAGCTGGCGCACCGGAACCGATGATCAGCGCTCCATGAAAGACACTCGAAAAATCTGGTTAATTTTGCATCAAGGTACACAATTTCCGTTCACGGACGAGGCTCTCATGAACCGCCTGCTTATATTTCTAATGGGTATCGCCATTATTTTGCCGGTGAGTGCTGCGCTCGCGGCGGATGTCTATCCCGCCAAGACGGTGCGCATCGTCGTCGCTTTCGCTGCGGGCGGCTCTACCGATCTGCTCGCGCGCAGCGTTGCGCAAAGGCTCAACGAAGCTTGGAAGCAGTCGGTGATCGTCGATAACCGCGCGGGCGGCGGCGGCATTGTCGGCTCCGATTACGTGGCCAAAGCGCCGGCGGATGGCTACACGCTGCTGCTGGGAACGAATACGACCAACGCCGTGGCGGCATCGCTCTACGCGAAGCTGCCATTCGACCCGCAGCGCGATTTTGCGCCGATCACCGAGATCGCGACCATTCCGCAAATGCTGTCCGTGCACCCTTCGCTTCCGACGAAATCGCTGAACGAACTCGTGGCGCTCGCCAAGGCGCATCCGAGCGAACTCAATTACGGCACCGCCGGCAATGGCAGCACCTCGCACATGGCGATGGAGTTGTTCCAGTCGGTGGCTAAAATAAAAATGGTGCATGTGCCGTACAAGGGCACCGGGCCGGCGATGATCGAGCTTCTGGGTGGTCATCTGTCACTGATGTTCGACGTCATCATGACTTCGCTGCCGCACGTGCAGACGGGCAGGCTGCGCACGCTTGCTTTGAGCAGCCTGCAACGCTCGCCGACCGCGCCGCAGGTACCGACCATCGCCGAGTCGGGCTATCCGGGCTTCGAGGCGATAGTTTGGTTCGGCTTGTTCGCGCCCACCGGCACACCGCCCGAAATCATCCGCAAGGTGAACGAAGAAACCGCGCGTGTGCTCGCGATGCCCAGCATGCGCGAGCTGCTCGCCGGTCAGGGCGCGGATATCGTGGCGAGCAGCCCCGCGATTTTTGCGACGCGGGTCCAAAGTGAAATCGTCAAGTGGCGCAAGGTGATTCAGAACGCCGGCATCAAGCCAGAGTAGCACGCGTGTATCGAATTGGCATCGACGTCGGGGGCACGTTCACGGATTTCACGCTGTTGCGCGAGCAGGACGGACAGGTCAGCTATCACAAAGTGGCATCCACCCCGCGCGACCCTTCGCAGGCGATCGAGCAGGGCATCGCCGATCTGCTGAAGAGCCATTCGATCGCGCCGGCGCAAGTCGGCCACATCGGGCACGGCACGACGGTCGCGACCAATCTCGTGATCGAGCGGCGCGGCGCCGTCACCGGGCTGATCACCACCAGGGGCTTTCGCGACGTGATCGAAATCGGCCGCCAGGTGCGGCCGCATTTATTTGATTACAGCGTGGTGAAACCGCCGCCGCTGGCGATGCGCGAACACCGGCATGAAATCGGCGAGCGGGTCGATGCGCATGGAGCAGTGATTACGGCGCTCGACGAGCGCGAAGTTGAAGCGGCGGCGGGGCGGCTGAAATCCGCAGGCGTCCAATCCGTCGCCGTGTGCTTTCTGCATTCTTACCGCAATCCGGCACACGAGCAGGCGGCGCGCCGCGTGGTCGAGCGCGTGCTGCCCGACGCCTACGTCAGCGTGTCGAGCGATGTGCTGCCGGAATTCCGCGAGTACGAGCGCTGGTCGACGACCTTGCTCAATGCCGCGGTCGGGCCGCGCATGGAGACTTACCTCGAAGGTTTTCTCACGCGTGTGAAAAACCTGGGCATCAGCGTTGAACCGTTTACGATACATTCCAACGGCGGGTTGATGTCGATGCGCGCGGTGCGCGCATACCCGGTGCGCACCTGCCTGTCGGGGCCCGCGGCCGGCGTGGTCGGCGCGGCTGAAATCGGCCGCGTCGCCGGTTTCGAAAACCTCGTCACCTTCGACGTCGGCGGCACCAGCACCGACGTGTCGCTCGTCTATCGCGGCAAACCGCTGTTCAGTTCGAGCCGGCTGATCGCCGATTATCCGGTCAAGACGCCGATGATCGATATCCACGTGATCGGCGCCGGCGGCGGCAGCATCGCGTGGATGGACGACGCGGGTGCGCTCAAGGTCGGGCCGAAAAGCGCGGGCGCCGATCCCGGTCCGGCGGCGTACGCGCGTGGCGGCGTTGAACCGACCATCACCGACGCGCAGATCAGCCTGCACCGGTTGAATCCGGTCGCGCTGCTCGATGGGCGGCTCGAGGTCGACGAGGCGGCGGCGCGTGACGTGATCGAAATAAAGGTGGCGCGGCCGCTCGGCCTTGCGCTTGAACAGGCCGCAGAAGGCGTGATCCGCATCGCGAACGCCAACATGAGCCGTGCAATCCGCTCGGTATCGACCGAGCGCGGCTACGATTTGGCGCAGTTCGCGCTGTTCGCCTATGGCGGCGCGGGACCGCTGCACGCGATCGACGTCGCGGCGGAATGCGGCATTTCGACCGTGATCGTACCGCAGGAACCCGGCACGCTGTGCGCGCGCGGCATGCTGCTGACCGACATCAGCTTCGATTTCGTGCGCAGCGAAATCGCCGAAGTCACAGCTGAAAGCTGGCGGCACGCATGCAGGCTGTTCGCTGAAATGGAGGCCGAAGCGCGCGCGTGGCTTAAGCGCGAACGCGTTCCGGAGAACGATCAATCGTCCCGCTATCATATCGACGCGCGCTACCGGGGACAGAACTTCGAAGTCATGGTCGCGATGCCGCGTGTCGCGGCCGATGGCATGGCAGGGTTCCTCGACGAATTCGCCGCGGCCCACCAGCGCGAATATGGTTACGACGTGCCGGGACGCGCGGTCGAGATCGTCAATTGCCGCCTGCAGGCGGTCGGGGCCGTCGCCAAGGCGCCGTTGCGCGAAATCGGCGCTACCGGCAGCGTCGCCGCCGCGGTGATTTCGCAGCGCATGGTCTATTTCGGCGAGAAGCATGCCTGGCTCGATACGCCGGTGCATGCACGCGCAAAGTTGCCTGCCGGCGCCAAACTCGACGGTCCCGCGCTGATCGAGGAAATGAGCTCGACAGTGCTGCTTGCACCGGGACAGAGCGCAATCGTCGATCGCATCGGCAACATCATCATCAAGCTGAGCCGCGCCGCATGAACCATCCTGCGCGCGAACCGAAAATTTTCGATCCGATTGCGATGGAAGTGTTCAGCAACCGGCTGCTGTCGATTACCGAGGACATGAACAACACGCTGGTGCGATCAAGCTTCTCGACCAATATCAAGGAGCGGCGCGACTGCTCGGTCGGGTTGTTCGATGGAAGCGGGCGATTGATCGCGCAGGGCACGCAGATTCCGCTGCATCTCGGCTCGCTCAATGGAGGCGTCGCGGCGGTGCTCAAAGCGTGCCCGCTCGACCGAATCCAGGACGGCGACGTGTTCCTGTGCAACGACCCCTATCTGGCGAATGGCACGCATCTGCCGGATATCAGTTGCGTCACGCCCGTTTTTATCGACGGGAAGGTTGAATTCTTCGCCGCCAGCGTCGGTCATCACGCCGACGTAGGGGGTTCCGTGCCGGGCTCGATCGCCGGCGGTTCGCGCTCGATTTTCGAGGAGGGTATACGAATTCCCGTCGTGCGCATCGTGCGCGCAGGCGTGCTCGACACCGAGACGTTGAATCTGATCGCGCACAACACGCGCGACCCCGAGGAGCGCGCGCTCGACCTGCGCGTGCAGGTCGCGACCAACGAGCGCGGCGCGCAGGCCGCGCGGGAGCTGGTCGCGCAAATGGGCATTACGTCGGTGCGCAAGTCGATTGACGACATCATCGCTTATACGCGCCGCCGCATCCGGAACCGCATCGCGGAGCTGAAAGCGGGCGAATACAGCTTCACCAATTATCTCGACGACGATGGCATGGGCGGCGCGCCGGTGCCGATCGCGGTCACGGTGCGCGTGTCGGGCGACGGGCTCTCCCTCGATTTCAGCGGTTCGGGCAAAGAGGCGCGCGGTGCGATGAACGTGCCGACCAACGCGCTGCACGCTTGCGTCTATTACTCGATTAAGGCGCTGCTCGATCCGGAGTTGTTGCCCAACGCGGGGTTGTTCGACGCGGTCAGCATCAGTGCGCCGCCGGGTTCCATCGTCAATCCGAATTCGCCGGCGTCGGTCGGCGCTCGCTCGATCACCTGCCAGAAGGTCGCTGGAGCGATCTTCGGCGCGTTCCGCGGGCTCTTGCCGCCCGAACGCGTGATGGCCTCGGGCAACGACGTGGTGCCGGCAATCGTCTATTCCGGCGCGCTCACGCGGCGGCAGGGAAACTACGTCTACCTCGAAACGCTTGGCGGCGGCAGCGGTGCGCGCTTCGATGCGGATGGCATGGATGCGGTTCACGTGCACTTGACCAATACCTCCAATCTGCCCGCGGAAGCGCTCGAAAACGAATATCCGCTGCTGGTGGACGAATACGCGCTGGTCGAGGATTCGGGCGGCGCCGGCAAATACCGCGGCGGACTCGGCATCGCGCGCCAGATCCGCGCGATCGTGCCGCATACGATGTTCTCGGTACGCTCGGACAGCCACACGGTGGGAGTGCCGACCGGCGTCTTCGGCGGGTTCGACGGCAGGCGCGCGAAGCTGGTCCGCAATCCAGGACGTCCTGATGCCGAGGTGCTATTCTCAAAGGTCGCGCGAATCGAAATGAAAGTCGGCGACTCGATGCGTATTGAAACGCCGGGCGCCGGCGGTTATGGTTCGCCTAGGGAGCGCCCGCTCGAATTGATCGCCACCGATTTGCGCCACGGCAAGGTGTCGCGCGCAGCAGCCGAGCGAGATTACGGCGTCGTACGTGTGCGTGCAGCACTCAATTTCAAAAACGGCTAGCTTTCGAAATTAAACCCGTGCCTGTGCGTGACCTGCAGGCTCACTAGCGCCATCCTTGTAGTTTTAGTGTACGGCAACTAGGGGAAGTTAAATGGAAAAGACAGTGCTGTTCGACGTTCGAGAGCACGTGGGGTACATCACCTTGAACCGGCCCGAGAAGAAGAACGCGATCAATCGCGCCATGCGGAAGGAAATACAGGACGCGTACATTCGGGTGAAGAACGATCCCGGAATTTGGGCCGCCGTTCTGACCGCGAATGGCACCGTGTTTTGCTCAGGCAAGGATTTGCTCGAAAAGGTACGCCCGGAGGACGAGGACGGCTCGGTGATGTCGAACGATGAGCTATACATGTACCAGCGCTTCATCTACAAGCCATTCGTGCTCGCGCTGAATGGACCGTGTCTGGCGCAGGGCGGCGGGTTTGCACTCAACGCCGACATCGTAATTTTTTCGGAGCGAGCAAGCATAGGGTGGCCGCAGGTGAAACGCGGCATTTCGTCAGTCAGCGGGCCAACGTTCCTGCCGCACGCTGTACCGTGGAATCAGGCCATGGCGTGCCTCATGCGCGGAAAGTTCATTGAGGCACAGGACGCGTTGCGCTTGGGACTGGCCAATGAAGTTGTGCCGCACGAAGACCTCTTGCCGGCGGCCGAGCGGTGGGTAAGAGAGATTCTCGAAAACGCGCCGCTGGCTGTGCACGCGATAAAAGAAGCCGGGCGTCGCGGTCAGGAACTGCCGGTGGTAGACCGAATGTATCTTGCGCGCGACATCGCCAACCGCGTGCTGCTTTCTGAAGACTCGAAAGAAGGCGTGCTCGCGTTCAGGGAAAAGCGCAAACCGGTATGGAAAGGCAAGTGATCTGATGAAGCAAGGCGCTTTACCCAAACCACTTGCGGGCGTCAGAGTGCTTGACTTGACGCGCGTAATTGCCGGGCCTTACTGCTCGCTGATGCTGGCTGACATGGGAGCCGATATCGCGAAACTCGAAGAGCCGCTGCGTGGCGACGAGTTGCGGTGGCTCGGACGTTACCCTGGCCGTGCCGAGCACGATGAGGACTATTTCTATGCCTCAAATCGCACGAAGCGAAGCATTTCGCTCAATCTAAAGGACGATTCAGAGCGGCGTATAGCGCAGGAGCTCGCATCCGTCGCCGACGTTCTCGTGGAGAACTTCGCGCCAGGCGTCGCTCAACGAATAGGTATGGGATGGGAGGAGTTGAGCGCTTGCAATCCGCGCCTCGTTTACTGCTCCATCTCTGGCTTCGGCCAGTCCGGTCCATATCGCAATCGCCTGGCGCTCGACCCGATCATCCAAGCGGTCTCCGGTGTGATGAGCGTTACAGGCAAGGAAGGCGCAGAACCAATGCAGATCGGTGCGCCCATGGGCGATGTGGTGGCCGGAATGTTCGGCGCCTATGCAATAGTGTCGGCTTTATATGCGAGAAACACGACCAATTGTGGCCGTTACATCGACATCAGCATGCAGGACGCGATGCTCGCCGTACTCGGGCCGCGCATGGGTGAAGCGCTTCAGGCGGGCATAAATCCTGGAAGGCATGGCAACGAGAACCCGATGCGCGTCCCGGCGAACACGTACTTGACTCGCGACCGTCACTACATTGCAATTATCGTGCAGAACGACAATCATTGGGAGGCTTTCTGCCGCGCAATTGATCGTCTCGATCTCTATCGTGACGAGCGCTATCGCACCATGAAGCAGCGCGTCGCACATCGACAAGATATCGACACGATAGTAGCGCAAGAATTCACGCGAAGGGACGCCGCTGAATGGGAAAAGCGTTTAGACAGTAATCGCGTACCTTATGCGTACGTGAATACGTACCTCGAGGCAATCGCTGATTCTCAGGTCGTGCACCGCGGGCTAATTAAGGAGGTTATGCATTCGACATCGGGGCCGATACGGGTCGTAGGCCCGCCATGGCAGATGAATCTGGACGAGGATCAGATTGCTCCTCCTCCGATCCTTGGTCAGCACACCGCGGACATTTTGCGCGATTGGCTTGGATGGGAGCAGGCGAAAGCGCAAGCGCTTCAGGCAACCCACGAAAAACGTCGCGCCGCCCTGAAAGCCTCGAGTCTAGAGGCAATGCAATGAGATCTTTGGTAATTTGGGCCGCCCTAATTGGAATCGTCTGTGCTGGAGCATGCTATTCAGCGAATTATCCCGAACGGCCGGTGCGAGTCATTACAGGGTCTGCCGCAGGAGGGGGAAGTGATTTTGTGGCGCGCGCCGCTGCACGCAAAGTCTCTGCGATGCTGGGACAACAATTTGTGATCGATAATCGAGGCGGCGCAGCCGGCATCGTCGGCAGCGATCTCGTTGCGAAGGCGG
>DASYSI010000351.1:0-5265 GCA_036003485.1 Burkholderiales bacterium
TATGTCGGGGAAGCGCAGATCATGACGCCGATGGGCGCCATTCCAGTGACTTTTGAAATCGACGCTGCGTCGCTCGATGATGCAATTGGCAAGTATCCCTCCGCTGCGAAGGAAGGAATCGAGCGCACGGTCAAGGAAATCCAGGAGATGCGGCGTCAGGCCGCTTCTTCCATTGTGGTTCCCCAGGCGGGCGCCCTACCGGGCGGTGGCAAGATTCAAATACCCTGAGCGGTAGTTCCTGATCGGTTCCATCGGAAGACTATTTTCCGATCCGCTGGTATAACGTAGCACATCGGCGCCGATAGTACGCGCGTGGCCGCGTCAGTCTCGAGGAAATTTGCCATGAGAATATTTTTTGCTGCCGCGTGGCTTATTGCAGCGCTGCCGGCCATCGCGGCCGATGCGCAGTCCTATCCCAGCAAGCCGATCCGCATCATCGTACCATTCCCGCCCGGCGGCATCTCCGATGTGATGTCGCGCGTGTTCGGCCAAAAATTTACCGACGCGTGGAACCAACCGGTCATCGTCGAGAATCGCGCCGGCGCGGGCGGCAACATCGGCACGGAAATCGTCGCCAAATCGCCGCCCGACGGCTACACACTCGTCATGGGCAGCATCGGCACTCACGCGGTCAACGTAAGCCTGTTCTCCAAGCTGCCCTACGACCCGGTCCGCGATTTTGCGCCGGTCGCGCTGGTCATTGAAGCCGACGGCCTGCTGGTGCTGCATCCCTCGGTACCGGTTAAAACGGTCAAGGATCTGATCGCGCTCGCGCGCGCGCGACCCGGACAGCTCGTCTATGCGTCCGCCGGCAACGGCACTGCGGCCCATCTTGCCGGGGAGCTGTTCAAGTC
The DNA here is from genome assembly GCA_036003485.1 of Burkholderiales bacterium. GTDB lineage: Bacteria > Pseudomonadota > Gammaproteobacteria > Burkholderiales > SG8-41 > PALSA-1004. The sequence continues at coordinate 855 of DASYSI010000351.1, forward strand.
GATGGCGAAAATCGACCTCGTGCACATTCCCTACAAGGGCAACGTGCCGGCGATCAGCGATCTCGTCGGCGGGCAGACCTCGATGCTGTTTGCGACCTTGCCGACCGTACTGCCGCTGGCGAAGGCGGGCAAGCTCCATGCGTTGGCCGTAACCGGCGCGCAGCGCAATGCGACCGTCCCTGACGTTCCCACCATGGCCGACACGCTTCCCGGATTCGAAGTCACCAACTGGATTGCCCTGTTCGCCCCGGCGGGCACACCTGGCGACATCGTCGCCAAACTCAACGCAGAGATCATGCGCATCATGCGATTGCCTGACGTGCAGTCGCGGCTTGTCAACGAAGGGGCGAAATTCACGCCCAACACGCCGAGCGAATTCGCCGCGTTCGTCAAAGCGGAAATCACCAAGTGGGGCAAGGTGATTAAGGACTCCGGCGCGCGCGTCGATTGAGGACTTCGCAGCGCCGGAGAAAGTAACCGACGGTCTATCTCTGAAGAATTCAGACCTGCGGATTCAGCCGTTCGAGCTTCGAGTGCAGCTTGTTGAGCGCGTTGATGTAGGCTTTGGCCGACGCGACGACGATATCGGTGTCCGCGCCCAGGCCGTTGACGATGCGTCCGCTCTTCGACAAACGCACCGTGACTTCGCCCTGCGAATCGGTTCCGCTCGTGATGTTGTTGACCGAGTACAGCAACAACTCCGCTTCGCTCTTGACGATGCTTTCGATCGCTTTGAACGACGCATCGACCGGGCCGCTGCCATGAGACTGCGCCGGACGTTCCTTGCCCGCTTCGGCAACCACGATCTTGGCGAATGGCTGTTCGCCAGTTTCAGAATGCGCGGTCAGCGAGACCAGGCGGTAGTGCTCGTTTTCGACGTGCTCGAGATTCTCTTCCGTAATCAGCGCCTGCAGGTCTTCGTCGAAGATTTCGCGCTTCTTGTCGGCAAGGTCCTTGAAACGTTTGAACGCGGCGTTGAACGCTTCTTCCGAAGACAGCTCGATCCCGATTTCGTGCAAGCGGCTTTTGAAAGCGTTGCGTCCCGAGAGCTTGCCCAGTGTGAGACGGTTGGTGCTCCAGCCAACGGTCTCAGCGCTCATGATTTCATAGGTTTCCCGATGCTTGAGAACGCCGTCCTGGTGGATTCCGGACTCGTGCGCGAACGCATTGGCGCCGACGATGGCCTTGTTCGGCTGCACCGGGTAGCCGGTGATTCCTGAAACGAGTTTCGACGCCGGTACGATCTGCGTCGCGTCGATATCGGTATCGCACGGAAACACGTCCTGGCGCGTTCGCACCGCCATCACGATCTCTTCGAGAGACGCGTTGCCGGCGCGCTCGCCAAGTCCGTTGATCGTGCATTCAACCTGGCGCGCGCCGTTCAACACCGCCGACAGCGAATTCGCGACGGCGAGTCCAAGATCGTTGTGGCAGTGCACCGACCACACCGCCTTATCGGAGTTCGGTATGCGCTCGCGCAAGGTCCGGATAATGCCGCCGAAATGCTCGGGCAGTGTGTAGCCGACGGTGTCCGGTACGTTGATCGTAGTGGCGCCGGCCTTGATCACCTGCTCGAGAATGCGGCACAGGAAATCGATGTCCGAGCGGCCCGCGTCTTCGGGCGAGAATTCGATGTTGTCGGTGTATTCGCGCGCCCATTTGACCGCCTTCACCGCCTGGTCGATGACCTGCGAGGGCTCCATGCGCAGCTTCTTTTCCATGTGTATCGGGCTGGTGGCGATGAACGTATGCACGCGCGGGGATCTTGCGCCGCGCACCGCTTCGCCGCAGCGCCGCACGTCCTGCTCGTTGGCGCGAGCGAGTCCGCATACCGTACTGTCCTTCACGATGGCCGCGACCGCCTTCACCGCTTCGAAGTCGCCGGCGCTCGCCGCCGGAAAACCGGCCTCGATGATGTCGACGCGCATGCGTTCGAGCTGGCGCGCGATGCGCAATTTTTCGTCTTTCGTCATCGACGCGCCGGGGCTTTGCTCACCGTCGCGCATGGTGGTATCGAATATGATCAATTTTTCTTTGTTCATGGCTGTCTCCGCTTCTGCCCTTATCGTGGCGCGCCTCTTGAGCGCGCGCGATTGAAAACCAATTCCGGATCCGACTTAATCCGGCCGCAACAACAATATGAATGATGTAAGTGAGGTATTTAGCGCGCAACGCGCAGCAGCAGGCCGGCCAGCAGAAGGCTGGCGAGAAGAGATAATGCATTGGCCTGGCGCAGAGAGCTCATGCCGGGAAATATAAAGTATTTTGTGAGTGCTGGCAAGCGGCCGTCAGACGGGCATGACTGGCGGCGGTGGTCCTCCGCCTTTGCGTCGCGCCATATCCCATGCCGCCAGCCCATATCCGGAAAGCGCATAGCACAGCGCGAGGATAAACAGCATTTCGGGCAGTGTGCTCGATACCGCGACCAGCGCCACTATTCCGAGCGCGATGGCAACCGCTGTTGGAAACGGTACGCTCTTGCGCGGATTGATGTCCTTGCCGCTGTAATACTTGAGATTCGTGACCATGCTGAGCCCAGCGAAAATAGTCAGCACCCACGCCAGGCCTTTGATGTCGGCGCCGCGAATTTCGTATTCATTCATCACCCACACCATTCCGGCTACGACGCACGCGGCCGCCGGGCTCGGCAGCCCCTGAAAGAACCGCTTGTCGGCAACTTCAAGCTGGGTATTGAAGCGCGCCAGCCGCAGTGCCGCGCAGGCGCAAAAAATGAATGCGGCGATCCAACCCAGCTTGGTCGTGATCCAAAGCCCCAACAGCGGAATATTCTTGGCGGTGGAAAAATCCTGCAGTGCCCACACATAAATCACCAGGGCGGGTGCGACTCCGAATGACACCATGTCGCATAGGCTGTCGAGCTCCGCACCGAACGCGCTTTGCGTATGGGTGAAGCGTGCCACGCGTCCATCGAGCCCGTCGAGCACCATTGCCACGAAAATCGCCAGCGCCGACTGCTCGAAGCGCCCGCTCATCGCCTGCACGATTGAAAAAAATCCCGCAAACAATGCCGCCATGGTGAACAGATTGGGCAGCCAATAAATACCGCGGCGGCGGATGCGACCGCCTTCGCCCAGCCATTTCTGCTTAGGTTGGTACATTTTCGGAGCTCAATTCCGCGAGCACGCTTGAGGCGGCATACACCTTGTCGCCGACGCTCACTTTCGGCACCGCCGAGAGCGGCAGGTAGAGATCGAGTCGCGAGCCGAACCGGATGAAGCCAAAACGCTGGCCGCGCGCGACGCGATCACCGGCTTTGACGTAGCACAGGATACGGCGCGCAATCAGTCCCGCCACCTGCACACAGGTGACGTCGGCGCCGCCGGGCGTTTTGATCCATAGCGCATTGCGCTCGTTCTCGAGCGACGCTTTTGCGAGTTCCGCATTGACGAAACTTCCGGCGTGGTACCACGCTTCGCGGATTACGCCGTCGGCAGGACTGCGGTTGGAATGCGCATTGAACACGTTCATGAACACGCTGAACTTGAGCGCATCGCGCTTGAGGTAAGGATCAGCGGCGCGCTCGACCACGACGACACGACCGTCGGCGGGAGACAGCACCGCGTTGGGATCGGACGGTATCGCACGCGGCGGATCGCGGAAAAACTGCAGCACGAACACGGCGATCAGCCAGAAAACGACCGACCAGACCCAGCCGGCGGACAGCGTCACAGCGATTGCCGCCACGAGCGCAAGCGCGAGAAACAACCAGCCTTCGCGCGCAACGATGGGGTGGGGGTAGTTGGAACGCACGAATGAATGCAGGAATGAGTGAGTCGGTGAATGAGCGCGGACCGGTCGTGTCTGGCCGTTCACTCCTTCATACTTTCACTCTTTCACTGGCAGACTAGTTTTTCGATTGATCAACCAGCTTGTTGCGCTTGATCCAGGGCATCATGTCGCGCAGCTTGGCGCCGACGATTTCGATTGGATGCTGGCGGCCGATGCGGCGCATCGCATTCAATTTGGTTGCACCGGTCTGGTTTTCGAGCAGGAATTCCTGTGCGTACGCGCCGGTCTGAATTTCCTTGAGGATCCTGCGCATCTCGTTCTTGGTTTCTTCCGTGATGATGCGCGGGCCGCGCGTGAAATCTCCGTATTCGGCATTGTTAGAAATCGAATAGCGCATATTGGCAATGCCGCCCTCATACATCAGATCGACGATCAGCTTGAGCTCGTGCAGACACTCGAAGTAGGCCATTTCTGGGGCGTAGCCGGCCTCGACCAGCACCTCGAATCCGGTCTGCACGAGCGCAGTGGCACCGCCGCACAGCACGGTCTGCTCGCCGAAAAGGTCAGTCTCGGTCTCTTCCTTGAAAGTGGTTTCGATCACGCCCGCCTTGCCCCCGCCGATAGCGGCGGCGTAGGAGAGCGCCATGTCGCGCGCTTTTTG
>DASYSI010000352.1:0-2957 GCA_036003485.1 Burkholderiales bacterium
TTCTTCCCAGTTGCACGAGGTGACGCGCGCGCGATCGAACCGCACCTGTTCCTTGAGCGTCCAGCTGATCGCCTGGATGATCCCGCCCTCGACCTGATTGATGATGCCGTCGGGATTGATCGCCTGGCCAACATCGACCGCAGCAACGGCGCGCGTGACATGAAGATCGGGTTCGAGCGCAAGCTCGATCACGACCGCCAGATAGCCATAGCCGTTCTTGTATTGCGAATACGCGATTCCGCGCCCGATCGTGCCGTCACTCTGCGCGCCAGGTTGCCAGCGTGCTTTCTGCGCGGCAAGCTCGATCACGGCGCGCGCACGCGGATCCTTCATATGCCGCAGCCGGAATTCGACCGGGTCGGCGTCCGCCGCCGCGGCAAGCTCGTCGATAAACGACTCGATCGCAAACACATTGGCGGTTGCGCCGAGTCCGCGCAGCGATGACACGCGCAGCGGCAGCTCCTCCACGCGGTGCGCGACCACACGTTGATTCGGGAAATCGTACATGGCGGGCGAATTGCGCGCCATGCCGCCTCCGCTCGACATCGGCGGATCGCCCTGCGGCCGGCGCGCTACCGGTTGGGCGAGATGCAATGCCGCGATCAACGAAGAGACCTTGGTGTCTGTCTTGATCGTGTTGGGGCGGTGGGTATGGCCGTTACTCCAGACTTCGAGCGTCCAGTCGACAATGTTGCCCTGCGTGTCGAGCGCGCCGCGAGTCTTGACCACCATCGCCGGGCCGTAAGGCTCCCACGCGAATTCGTCGTCGCGCATCCACTGCACCTGCACCGGACGTGGCGCTACCGCGCGCGCAAGGAGCACGGCATCGAGCGCTACGTCATCGGCGCCGTTGTGCCCATAGCAGCCGGCGCCCTCGGCGTGATGCACGACGATTTTTTCGGCCGGCATGTCGAGCACGCCTGCGAGGTCGTGCCGCAAGGGGTAGACGCCCTGGCTGTGCGTCCATACTTCGATGCGATCGCCGTCGACACGCGCGAGCGCGCACGAAGGGCCGATCGAGGCATGCGCGAGATAAGGCCTGGTGTAGCGTGCTTCGAGCGTGCGCGCCGCGCGCGCGCTGGCGGCGGCATCGGTGCGCTCGAGAATGATCTGATCCTTGGTCTGGCGGCTCACGAGATAGTCGTAGATGCCCGCGTCGTCCGTCGGCAATTCAGTCTCCCGCCACTGCGCGGCGCGCTGCGCAGCCTGCCGCGCTTTGATTGCCTGCTCCTCGCGTTCTGCGATGACGCCGATGAAATTTCCGTCACTTACCACTGCGACCACGCCGGGCAGCTTGCGTACGGTGTCGGCGTCAAACGCGGTGAGTTGCGCGCCGTACGACGGCGGACGCACGACACGGCCGAACAGCATGCCGGGGAGCTCGAGGTCCTGCACGAAGCGCGGCGTGCCGGTGACTTTGTCCGGAATGTCGAGCCGCGCGGCATTGGTGCCGACGATCGTGTGGCGCGCTGCGGGCTTGGGCTCGACCGCGGCGGTCGCTTCGCGATCCAGCACCTGCGCGTGCGGCAGGTCCCAATAGGTAATCTTGCGGATACGGTCGAAGCCGCTGATGACACCGTCCTCGATTGAGAGCTTGTCGGGCGGAATATCGAGCCGCTGTGATGCTTCGCGCAGCAGCAGGTGGCGCGCCTCGGCGCAGGCGTAGCGCATTGCGCTGCCGCCTTCGTCAATCGAGCGGCTGCCGGAGGTATGGCCTTCGTCCGGCGTCAGCACGGTGTCGCCCGCCACCACGCGCACGCGCGTCAACGCCACATCGAGTTCCTCGGCCGCAATCTGCGCCATCGCGGTGATGACACCCTGGCCAATCTCGACCTTGCCGGTGTAAACCGTCACGCTCCGATCCGGATTGAAACGCAGCCATTGGTCGAGCCTGCGGTTGACGGCGAGGCTGCCGGGAAGCCTGGCGGGCGTGCTCATCGGAGCTCCTTCGCGGCGCGCTGAATCGCCTTGATGATGCGAACGTGCGTGCCGCAGCGGCACAGGTTGCGCACGAGCGCCTGCTTGATATCGTCTTCGCTCGGATCGGAGTTGCGTGCGAGCAAAGCAGCCGCAGTTACGATGATGCCGCTGATGCAGTAACCGCATTGTGCGGCCTGCTCGGCGATGAACGCGCGTTGCAGCGCGTGCTGCGCGGCGAGCGTGCCGAGTCCTTCGATGGTCGTGATCGACTTGCCGGCGGCCGCCCACAACGGCGTATCGCACGACATCACGTTGTGACCGTCGATCAGCACCATGCACGAGCCGCACAGTCCCTGGCCGCAGCCGAACTTCGCGCCTTTCAACTTGAGATCGTTGCGCAGGACGTAGAGCAGCGGCGTATCGGGCTCGGCGCTAACGGTACGCTGCGCGCCATTGACGTTGAGCGTGATTGATTCCGGCATGATCGATGGGGATTGAAGAAAAATAAAAAGCGCGGTCAGTCTAGCACAAGCGCTGCGTTATCAGGAGTGCAGTCGGGGCGAAGCCATCAGACTCCTATCAATTCACGCTGATAAACTGTTGAGCGGATAAATTGAGCGAATTGACGTAACTACAGAATGTAGTTACAATTTCAACCGTGGACTACGAATGGGACGAAGTCAAGCGCCAAAGTAACCTACGCAAGTGCCGAACGTTATGCTGATTTGGCGGAAGTAAACGGACGGGTATTGATGCTGGTGTACACCCTGCACGGGCAAACGGTACGTTGTATATCGCTGCGGGTTGCCAGCCGGCGGGAAAGGAAATTCTACGATGAAGCGAAAGATCGTTAGGCAGTCGAGCGCGCAGCTTAACAAGATGCAGCGAGCAGGCAAGAGCCGCACCGACTGGGCACGCGTCAAAGCCATAAAGGATTCAGAGATTGATTTTTCGGATAGTCCCGAGCTGACTCCGGAAGCATTCGCGCGGGCGGTCGTTCGCAGGGGCCTTAGGCCCGTTATGGCCAAGGCGCAGCT
>DASYSI010000353.1:0-6667 GCA_036003485.1 Burkholderiales bacterium
TCACCAACGTCATCGGCAATCCGCTCGACACCACGGTCGCGCTTTCGCACATCGTTTTCGGCGGCGTGCTCGAGCGCCATCCGCGGCTGAAGTTCGTCGCGGCGCACGGCGGCGGCTACCTCGGCCATTACCCTGCGCGCATGGATCACGCCTACAAGGTGCGTCCGGAGTGTCACGATCACATTAAACGGCCGCCGTCGTTTTACATGAAGAAAATCTATTTCGACACCCTGGTGTTCAGTCCCGATCAGCTTGAACATCTGGTCAAGTTATGGGGTTCTGACCACGTCGTGATCGGCACCGATTATCCGTACGACATGGGCTACTACAAGCCGGTCGACTTCGTCGAAAACGTAGAATCGCTGACGCGCGCGCAGAAAGACGCGATCATCGGCGGCAACGCCGCGAAGCTGCTCAGGATCAAGCCGCGCCGGAAGGTTTAGCGCGTTGCTAGGATGCGCCGATTCCCGCTCGCGCGGAAACTTTCCGCCAGAGGTCGATTTCTTTTCGAATTTGAGCGCTGAACTGTTCCGGCGTGCCTCCGACGGGCAGCACGCCATTGGCTTGAAAGCGTTCGCCGATGTCCTTCTGCGTGATCGCGGTCGCAATTTCGTGGTTGATGCGCGCGACGATGGTTCGCGGCAGGCCTCTCGGCCCGATGAGACCCTGCCAGGTTGAAACGTCATATCCCGCCAGGCCCGACTCGGCGATGGTCGGAATCTCCGGGTCTTCCGCAATGCGCTGCGCGGTCGTCACGGCGATCGCGCGCAGGCGTCCCGCTTTCACGTGCGGCAGCGTGGTCGAAATTCCGCTGATATTGAGATCGGTATGACCTGCAATCGTATCGAACAATGCAGGCCCCGTGCCCTTGTAGGGGACGTGCGTCATTGATATGCCCGCCAGGTAGGCAAGCAGTTCTCCGGCCATATGTCCCATGCTGCCCTGACCGCTGGTCGCATAGTTGATTTGGCCCGGCTTCGACTTGGCGAGAGCGATCAGCTCTTTGACCGTCGTCGCGGGAAGCGCAGGGCGCGCGGCAATTAATAATGGGCCCGTAGCGATCTGAATGATTGGTGAGATATCTGCGATGGGATCGAACTTGATTTTGTAGAAGCTCGGATTGACGCAGTAACCCGCCGAGATCAGCACGAACGTATAGCCATCCGGTGCTGATCTCACACCGATCTCGGTCCCCAGAGTGCCGCCCGCTCCCGGACGATTGTCGACGATGACCTGTTGTCCCAGCGCGAGCGTCAGTCGCGGCGCGATGAGACGCGCCACGAAATCGGTGCCGCCTCCCGGCGCGAAAGGCGAAATGATGCGTACCGGTTTCGTCGGGAATTGCTGACCGGCGGCGGGCAGGCCCGCCACGAGAAATGCAGGCGCAATCCACGCAATGCGCAAGATCGATTTCATGCGTATCGAGTCCCGTAACGCCGTTGCTCTATCGCGCCTAAGGAACCTCTGATTAATCGTCATGCCCGCGCAGGCGGGCATCCAGACGTATTTGAATTCCCTGGGTTCCCACCTACGCGGGAACGACGAAAGTGGCATTTTTCAGACCTTCCCTAAATCGGCGCACGGAGCGCGGATTTTTTCTGCCTTTCCCGCTCGAGCAGCCGTTCCCAGTCGCGCGGCAGTTCGACGTGCCGGCTGGTGCGCGTTCCCTGAACGTTGTTCGACATGTAGCCACGCGATTGATTACGACCCGGATCACCCGCGACTACGAGACCGATGTGCTCCGGTTTCACAATGATCGGTATCGGGCGGTCGGGATCGCTCGACGCGGCGTAATAGTCAGGCAGCGTGCCTTCTTTCACCAGTTTGGAGAAATCGAGCTCCTGTCCGGCGGTCTGAGCGCAGAAGTGCCGCATCAGCGATGCCGGCATCGTCATTTTTTCCCACAGGAAACGCCTGACTTGGTCCTTGCTCCATTGCTGCGCGATCACCGTCGCGATCGCCGGGCCGATGACGATCAGCGGGTACCAATAACCGCGCTTCACGCCCGAGTGCGCGAGGTACGAAAAGACGCGCCCGAAAACGTCGGCAAACTGCTGCACGTGCGCGACGGCGGTGTCGCCGGCGCTGTACGTCGGTGGACTGATGGTTGTCACGCTTTGCACCGTGACGACGTTTTCACCGGCTTTGAAGCCGACGTCCATGGCAAAAGTCGGCCAGCCGATCTTGCGCGTCCATTCCTCGTCTTCCGCGAGCGCGACATTGAATGTGTAGCCGATGCTGCCCTTGTCGCCGGTGCCGGGCGGGATTCGATAACCGCAGAGGTTGCGGAAAAAGAGCCGCACGAACCGGCCGATACTGGAATTCGCCTGGCGCCCGACTTTCATCACGCCCTGGCCATAATTCAGATCGAGGTCCTTGATGACGGGACCGCTCACGATGACGAGCGCTTCCCATGCAGGCGTCGAGCCCGCGGTCTCGATCCGGAAATTCGGATCGGAAATCGCTTCGACGATCGCCACGAGCAACGGCATGTACTCAGGCCGGCAGCCTGCCATCACGCCGTTGACGGCGATGCTCAAAATATCCGCTTCGCGGCCTTCCTGAGGCAGCGTGCCGATCACTTCGTGCGGATCGCGATCAGTGAAGTTGAGAAAAGCGTCGACCCGTTCGCGCGTAGGAGGAATGACCGGCAGCCCATCACTCCACAGTTGCTGGTGAAAATATTCTTCGACTTCGTCGAGCGTGCCCTTGAAAACGACGGCGCCCGGCTCGGGCTCTACCGGAGCTTTGTCGGGTTCGGGTCGCTCGACGGACGTGAGTCCCTTGATAATCGCCGGCAGCAGATTGCGCTCGACTTTTGCGCGCAATTCTTCGTCGCTGTCGACCATGGGCGCACCCGGGTACTCTGCGATCGGGAGCGGAACGCCCAGCCCGCGCGACACGAGCGCCGCCTGTTTCATGAACGCCGAACCGATAATCGATACGGTGGGAACGCCGATCTGCTCGGCGACCGCGCTTGCCCGCAACACGGCGGGCGCGCAGTTGCCTCAGGCGCCGATGCCCGAAATTATGGCGTCGCAACCGTGGCTGCGTATCTGGTCAGCCAGCCCGCTGCTGATTTCCTTCGATTTGGCGCCATGGAAATTGCCGAATACCGAATAGTCGACAAACTTGATGCCGGGAAAGCGCGCGCGAAGATGCTCGCGTATCATCGGATACACGATCTCGCCGCGAAAGATATAGTCCCACAGTTCCCCCACGGTTTTGCCGGCGAGATCCGGCAGACGCGCCGCCGCGGTGCGCGCGCGCACCGCCTTGCGGCCGAGTGGCCATAGCACTTCAAACTGGTTTTCCAAATTCTTGAGCGTCATGAGTGACTCGTTTCCTCGAATGGATTGGGCGCAGGCGCGTGAGCGTGCGACGCGGATGATTGGATGCGCATTCATTGCGGACGATCCGCACCCTTGAGCGCACAAACATGATACCTTAGTCCGCGCACCATTAATTCGGCCGGCAATCGATCGATTCAATTTCTCGGTTTTTTTGCAAAAGGCAATCTTATGAAGCGAAGCAGATCGGCGAGCGTTGCCCTGACGGCGTTCATCAGTATTGTCATCAATGTAGCCTTGATTGAAAGTGGGAACGCCGCGGCCGCTCAGCCGCGCGAGATTCCGAAATTCCAGGTCGACCCGGCGTGGCCGAAGCTGCCGGGCAAGTGGGTATTCGGTCAGGTCTCAAGCGTGTCGATTGACTCTCAAGGCCACGCGTGGGTGCTGCAGCGCCCGACGACCGTGCGCGACGATCAGAAAGCGATGGCTGCGCCGCCGGTGCTCGAGTTCGACGAGGCGGGAAACTTCATACAAGGCTGGGGTGGACCAGGCGAAGGATACGAGTGGCCCGAAATCGAACACGGCATTTACGTCGACCCCAAAGGATTCGTCTGGATCGGCGGCAACGGCAAATCGGATCATCACCTCGTCAAGTTCACGCAAGCCGGAAAGTTCGTGATGCAGATCGGCCGCAAAGGCCAGAGCAAAGGCAACACCGACACGCAGAACGTGAACCAGGCCGCGGACACATTCGTCTACGCCAAGACCAACGAGCTTTTCGTCGCCGACGGTTACGGCAACCGGCGCGTGATCGTCTTCGATGCGGATACCGGTGCGTTCAAGCGCATGTGGGGGGCATTCGGCAAACCGCCGACCGATATCAAGCCCGCGCCCAAACCGAAGGTCCCCGAAGGATCACGTATTCCCGCCAAAGAGGAAACTGGCAACGGGCCGGATCAGTTCGAGCCTCCCGTGCATGCGGCCCGGGTGTCGAACGACGGGCTCGTCTACGTCTCAGACCGCGGCGGCAAACGGGTGCAGGTGTTCACGCTCGACGGCAAGTACGTGACGCAGAAATTCATCGACCGCTATTGCGAAGAACCGCACTGCGGCAACGGTCAGACGGTCGCGAGCACCGCCTTCTCGCATGACCCGGAGCAGCGCTACCTGTATGTCGCGAGCAGAAGCCCCGCGCGCGTGTGGGTGCTCGACCGCAAGACGCTCGAACCCCTCGATTCATTCGGACGGCCCGGCATTGCGCCCGGCGAGTTCTACGTGCTCCATCACATGAACGTCGACGCTAAAGGCAACCTTTACACGACCGAAGTCCAGGACGGAAAACGCATTCAGAAGTGGGTATTCAAGGGACTCTCGACCACGCCGTCGAACTGACGTTAGACCCGAATGATCGGGCCCGTTGCTGACGCACGCGTGAGAATTACGCTCTACCTGCCGGTGTTTATTTGCGAGTTACGCCGGGTGTTGTGACGCCGACCAGGGTATCGCGCGTCAGAATTTCAGACAGTTGTTCCTCGCTCCAGCCGTCGGTACCCTCGGGACGCATCGGAATCACCAGATAGCGCATATCGGCGTTGGAATCGTGTACGCGCACGGTTACGTCTTCCGCAAGCTCGGTGCCGAATTCCTTCAATACTGCGCGCGGTTCGAAGACTACGCGCGAGCGATAATTGCTGCTTTTGTACCACGTCGGCGGCATTCCCAGAAGCGAGCGCGGGTAGCATGAGCACAAGGTGCAAACGATGACGTTATGCACGGCAGGCGTATTTTCCACCGCGATCAGGCGGTCGGCTTCGAGGTCGATGCCCATTTCGGCACACGCTGCCTTGCCATCTTCCAGCAGACGCTGCTTGAATTCAGGGTCGGTCCACGCGCGCGCGACGACCTTCGAACCGCGGTACGGCAGTTCCTCCTCGAATCGTTCCATTTTCTGCCTGACCTGATCGGCGGTGATCAGATCTTTTTCCTCGAGCAGCTCCTGCATCGCGCGGCTCATGATTTCGTATTCCGACGGCGGACCTTCGCGCGTTTCGATCGCGGCGTGTTTATCACGGGCGTGATCATGTTCGTGTGCATGCCCGTGCTTCTGCTGGGCGTAGTAATCGAACGAGGGATTGCTCATGGTCGTTATCCGGTCAGCGGGTTCTGTAGCAGCGCGCTAATTGCGCGTGTCCGGCAGGGGCTCGAGCCAGTGCTCGAAAATTTCCATGTCGATCGTGTCGTGCTGCGGCCCGTTATAATCAGGCCAGACATGTTTCTGCAAAAAGCGGACGCGGTACAGCACTTTTTTCGGCTCGCCATCGAAGCCGTAGGCAAGTTCCTCCGGGTTCGCAAATGCGCCGCAGATTCTTTCGATCACGCCCTGTTTGCCGCGAATATAGAAAGGTGTGCGGCGGTGACCCGGCGGAAAAGTGCGTCTGATCGCGATGCGATCACCCACATTGAAGCGGTGGCCGGGCGCCGGATTATACGTAGACGGATAGCGCGGTTTAGCCACAGGCGGGCTGGCAGATGTCATCGCCTGGCCCCTTTCTTGAGGGGCGATTCCATTTCATCGGGTACGTTGAAACGCGCGCGCACTTCAGCCATCTTGCTCTTCAGCTCGTCTTCGGTAATGAGATTTTTTTCGAGCAATACGGTCCGCAGCGCTGAGGTCGTGCGCTCAAAATACTCGAGCTTCGAATATTGCTCGCCCAGGTCCTCGGCCGCGCGCCGCAACTCGTCGGTGCGAACGAGATCGCGCTCGCGCAGCACCGAGCGCAGCCCATTGGCCTGGCGCTCCCAAAATTTCATGCCGTGGTCTATCGTATCCACCGGACCGGCTTCTTCGCCGCCGATGTCGTGAGGGCCTTTATTGCGCGAAGCGTCGCTCATCGTCCCGCTCTGGTTGCCTGGGATGCAGCGCAAAGCATAACCCGATATCCGCCGCTGGCACAATACTCGGAGCTGCTATTCCCGGTCGGCGCGAGACGCTACCATTAAGGAACCTCTGATTAATCGTCATGCCCGCGCAGGCGGGCATCCAGACGTATTTGAATTCCCTGGGTTCCCGCCTACGCGGGAACGACGAAAGTAAGATTTTTCAGATCTTCCTTTAAATCAATTCCTTTAATACTGGACTGCGACGTTCAGAACTCCTCAGCGCTGTATTCGTCGAGGATCTGGCGCACCAGGGGAACGGAGCCGCCGTTCACGAATAATTCCTGCGCAGTGCTGTAGGCTGCAAGCTCGCTCGCGAGAAATAGGCACGCGTTCGCAACTTCCTGCGGCACGCCGAGACGCGCCATCGGAATGCGCTGCAGGCGCTCGGCAAACCCGGTGGCAAGCTCGGGATACCATTCGGGATGCGGGCGCTGCGT
>DASYSI010000354.1:0-5864 GCA_036003485.1 Burkholderiales bacterium
GTCTTGATGGTCATTTGCACGAAACCAGTATTCATCGTGAGCCAGGTTTCGACCGATTTGAGCTCCCCGATTTTCTTGTCGATCTCCTCGATATTGACAGTCGGTGTAATCATGCCGGGCAGCGGATACGAGATCGGATTCCACATTTTCTGCATGAAATCGAACCAATCCTTCGGGATATCCTGTTCGGCCATGGCGATCTCCTGTCACGAATGTGTAACCCCACTCTATCACAGGGACCTCCCACTCACGGCGACCACCCTCGTAGGTGCCGGCTTCAATCAGCCTCCAGAGCCAGGCGACTTAGCCAGTGTCTGCGGCCGGGCGGTCCGGGTCTGGTTCAGATACTGCCGCACCACATGTTGCAGCCGGTCGCGCTCTGCGATCACCTTGGCTGAGTAACCGTTTTCGCCGTCTTCCGATGGAGCGCCCACGTACATCTGCAACCCGTCGGTGAGATCGCCGGTGCGTCGAATATAATCCTTGAGAACTTTTGCGCCGACTATGATGTTGGCTGCCGGGTCGAACGCGACCTTCTCGCCGCCTAACGGGTTGAACTTGTCGCTGTGGAAGCGCGGTATGACCTGCATCAGTCCTTTGGCGCCCGTCACGCTCTCGGCTATCGGGTTGAAACGCGACTCGACTCCAATCACCGCCAGTATCAGCATCGGATCGAGGCTGAGATCGGAAGCGGCGGCGTAGGCTTTGGCGACGATATGGGTCGTCATTTCCGCTGATACGCGGTAACGACGTGCCAAAAATTCGCCGAGCGAGCGGTACTTGCCCTCATTTGGATCAATCACGTCCGGTACGGATTCCGGCACTTGCGCGGGCACGGCCGGTGTGACGTCTATCGCCTCCAGCGCACGCACGAAGGCGTTGACCAGACGCACGCCGTATTGGTTGTGCAGAATAATACTCAGGGAAACCAAACAGGCCAGCAACGTAAAACTAGCTACGGTGTTGCGCGCCATCTGTGCAAAGCCTGCAGCGCTGCGATCGTCGATCCGTGCGGGGTGTGATTCTGCCATGACGCAAAACCTCCTTTCGTAAGATACAGGCGGGAAATTTCTACTGGAAAGTCAGCGGATAGTTGCTCGCGTAAAATCCTTGGAAGGGTCAAAAAAACCACTATATCTTGTGGTTTGCCAGACGAACTTCGGCAATTCTAGTGGTTTACGTTAGCCGCGGCAACAAAATTGTGTAGCTGATGCTGCAATGCAATAAGGATTATAGGGATATCCGCACACTTGTCAAATTGATTTCATGTGCGTTTCCGGTCTCCGACGAATTCGACATCAGCCATCCGCGGTGGTTCGGACATCGATGGGGATTATGATTTACACGATCATATTCATCTACTTAGATTCTTTTGTCGGTCTCTGATCCTGCGCAAAACGCGTTTGCTGACGGCGCTCCCACTCAGCCAGCGCCTGCTCGTAGCGCTCCATAGCATCCCAATAACGGTCATACACACAGGGATCGCAGCCGCTTTGGCAGCACTCCCCTGCTTGCGGCTTGAGCGGCGCGACCGGACGTGGGTCGTTGCGATCATCGCGAGTTGAGGTCACGGGTTGGCCCAATCCTTGAGCGACGCCGGCAGTGGATGCTCGGGATAGCGTTTCCTGAACGCGGTGAAACTCGCTTTTGCCTCTTCGATTCTGCCTTGTTTGCGCAGATCCGCAATGCGTTCGAGCCATTTTTCAGGGGGTAAATCGACATAACCCTGCATCGCGTCTGCTGCTGGCGATGCCGGCTTGGCAGGCGTCCCCGATACGGACGGCGCGGCAGCCGCGGCCGCGGCTGGTTTTGATTCAGGCGCCGCCGCGACACGTGCGCGCGACGTGCTGTCTGCGCTGTCGGCCTCCAGCTCGCGCTGACGTTGCGTTTTCGTCTCGGCAGAAACGCTTGGCGTCGCTTTGGCCTGACTTTGGTTCCTTTCGGAGCGCGTCTTGGGCTCGCCGACGGCGTCATCATCGCGCCGCATCTCTTCTTTCAGACTCGGCTGTTCGTCCGAAGCAGAGGCCTTGTCACGAGCCGCGCCTGGCGCCGGAAATGCTTCAGCCGGACTACGCTTCGCCAAAAGCGACGGCGCAGGCCGTAATTGACCCATTGCCCTTGCATCCTTTTGCGGTTGCGTCGCCGACGGTGGCGCGGCATTGTCTCGTATCCCGGCATCAGGACGCAGTGCCTGTTGCGGGGCATTGAGGCGAATGCCGTTTGATTGTTTCGGCTTGGGCGGCGGACTCGCCTCCGGAACGCTGCTCGCGCGATCGCTCGCAACGGGTTCCTGCCTGCGCTCAGCACTCATCGCAGGCGCATCGGCGCGTGGCGGCTTGACCATCTCGGGCGCTTCATCGCGTATCACGACTACCAAGCTTACGGAAAGCACGATCACCGCCGCGATCGACACCGGCACGCCCCACGAGCGGCTAAAGGGCGAAACCGCCGACCGCGGCTTCGACGATACGGCACGGCGCGCCGCGGCTCGAATGGCATCATCGAGCGCCTGCGGCGGCTCATCCCGCGTTGCGGCGTGGTAGAGCGCCTCCAGTCTGGCGTCGCGCTCCATGTCGTTGACTGATTTTTCGCTCATGATTTTTAGACAGCGCCCATGCCCAGTCGCAGCTTATTAATCGCATAGCGCAACCGGCTTTTGGCGGTTTCTCGACTCACCCCGGTCGCCTTTGCAATTTCTTCGACGCTCATGTCAGACTCCTGCTGGAGCAGAAACGCTTCACGCTGCGCTTCCGGCAGTTCGCCGATTAGTTGCAGCAGCCGCGCCGCCTGCTGCCGATTGTCCGCGCCGATGGCGGGATCGCTGTTCCGACCCGCTTCGATATTGTCGAGCACTGCGCCGTCTGCGGCATCAAACGATGCCGGCATGCCGCCCGCCTGCGATCGGTAATGATCGATCAGCCGGTTGTGCGCAAGACGATACAGGTACGTCGTAAATTTAGCCTGTACGGTGTACGCGGCGCGCGCGCGTATCAGATTCATCCATACATCCTGGAACAGTTCTTCGGCTACACCGCGGTTGCCGCATTGGCGCAGCATATAGCGGAACAACCCGCCCTTGTGACGGCCGTAGAGCACGTCGAAAGCACCGGATTCGCCATCACGGAAGCGTTCCATCAAAACTTCGTCGCCGCTGGTAATGTCCTCTCGCATATCGGGTTGCCAGTATGAGCATCGGCACTCATACCGGCAACCCCAGCAGGTTCTGCATCAGCCTGCTAACGTGGATCTGCGACAAACTGGCCCGGGAAAGGGCTCGGCCTTGCGATGCGCGGCGTATCCACGAGTACGCCTTGCGCCACCAGATTACGGTAGCTGTCGTAGTAAATCGTAATCACTTCGTCGGGCGTCGGCGCGGCGCGCTCGAAGTCGGTATAGCGCACGCTCGATGCCACGCTTTGACCGTGGCCGGTACCGAGGCTTTTTTCGGCCTGCTGCGGCACTATCGAAGCAGCGGGTGCCGCCGCATCCGTGGCCGCGCCGCGCGCCGATTCCCTGGCCGCATTTTCGGACTCGCTGCCTGGGGCGCCCGATGCCGGCGCCTCGCGCCGCTGCCGGTAGTCGCGCAGCAGGCCGACTGCGGGTTCAGGCTTTCTGCGGAATACGGCTACCCCGATGACCCCGACGTGATCGGGGCGGCCGGTGCGCGCCGCGTAGGAGTTCTCGAGTTCGGTAAAGTAAAACGCGGCGACGCGCTGCATGCTTTTGCGCCAGCCTTTGATGGCGAACGACGTATGCGGGCTCAGCACATAACCGGTCTGGCTCCAGTGCGCGGTTTCGCCCGAGACCGCATTGATGCCGTCGACCGAAATAACGGTCATGACATCGCCCGGCTGGCTATTGCGGATATTGATCTGATACTCGTTGCCGGGCTTACCCACCACGTAATAACGGCCTTGGTGGTAATACACGGGCAATGTGCGGTTTTCCGCGCGGTCATATATCATCACGTCAGCGACGCCGCCAACGGCCCATCCCTGGCCTGCGGTCCCGAACAGCAATGCAGCCGCAATCAGCGCTTTTTTCACGGTTTCTTCTCCTTGAGGTTTAACATCAAACCGATGTCAACGCTGTAAACGGTGCCCGGCTTGAAACGGGGTTAAAGCCGGCTTGAACCGGCCCGACCGGCTCTCTATACTCAATCGAAATCCGCCTGGAAGCGCGAGGAGATTTGCCATGCAGAAATACGCCACGGATGCAATACGCACGATCGCGCTGGTCGGCCATGGGGCTGCCGGCAAGACGACGCTGGTCGAGGCGCTGCTGCATCAAGCGGGTGCCATACCCGCGCCCGGCAACGTCGAGAGGGGCACCACGGTATGCGACTTCGACCCGCTTGAGAAAGAGTTCGAGCACTCGCTCGCGAGCGCGCTTGTCAATTTCGTACATCGTGATACGCGCGTTCACATGATCGACACGCCCGGCTACCCGGATTTCCTCGGCCAGTCGTTGAACGCATTGGCCGCGGTCGAGACCGCCGCGGTCGTCATCAACGCCCAGAACGGAATCGAGATGGTCGGCAAACGCATGATGCAGTGGGCACGCGAGCGCGAACTGTGCCGCATGATCATCATCAACAAGATCGACGCAGAGAATGTCGATCTGCCGGGACTGCTCGCCACTATTCAGAGCACCTTTGGCAAAGAATGCCTGCCGATCAACCTGCCCGCCGATGGCGGCAGGAAAGTCGTCGACTGCTTTTTCAATCCCGCGGGCGAAGCGGATTTCTCATCGGTCGCAGACGCGCACCGCGCGCTAGTCGAACAGGTGGTTGAAGTCGACGAAAAATTGATGGAGCTCTACCTCGAACAGGGCGAGATAAGCCCCGAGCAACTGCACGCGCCGTTCGAGCAGGCATTGCGCGACGGACATCTGGTTCCGGTGTGCTTTGTATCCGCAAGGAACGGAGCTGGCGTGAAGGAATTGCTCGACGTATTCGCCCAACTGATGCCGAACCCGGCCGAAGGCAATCCGCCCCCATTCTACAAGGGCGAACGCGCGACTGCGGCCGAGATCCGCGCCGAACCCGACCCCAAAAAACACGTGCTCGCGCACGTATTCAAAATCGTAATCGACCCATTTGTCGGCAAACTTGCAGCGTTCCGCGTATTCCAGGGCACCATCCGGCGTGATTCTCAGCTCTTTATAGGCGATGGCCGCAAGCCATTCAAAGTCGGGCATCTCTTTTTGCTGCAGGGCAAGGAGCATATCGAAGTCAATGAATGCGTGCCGGGTGACATCGCCGCGGTGACCAAGGTCGACGAGATCGAGCTCGACGCCGTGCTCCACGACTCGCACGACGAAGATAATATTCACTTGAAGCCGGTGCGCTATCCGGTACCGATGTACGCGCTCGCGCTCGAACTGAAGCGCCGCGGCGACGAGCAGCGCTTATCGGAGGTGCTGCATAAGCTCGCTGCCGAGGATCCGTGTTTCCGTGTCGATCACAGCGGGAACGAAACCGTGGTGCGCGGACTCGGTGATTTGCATATGCGCTACATCCTCGACAAGATGCAGAAGCAATACCGGGTGGAAGTCAGCACCAAGCCGCCGCGGATTCCGTACCGCGAGACCGTCACCGCCAAGGCCGAAGGCCACCATCGCCATAAGAAGCAGACCGGCGGCGCAGGCCAGTTCGGCGAAGTCTATCTGCGTATCGAGCCGCTTGCGCGCGGCAAGGGCTTCGAGTTCATCGACCAGGTCAAAGGCGGAACGATACCGTCGCAGTACATCCCGGCGGTCGAAAAAGGGGTGCGGGAAGTGCTCGCCACCGGACCGCTCGCGGGTTACCAGATGCAGGACGTGCGCGTGATCGTTTACGACGGCAAGCATCACCCGGTCGACTC
>DASYSI010000355.1:0-2360 GCA_036003485.1 Burkholderiales bacterium
CTTCGCGCGGCGGACGACGCGCGAATGGGTCCAGTTGCTCGACGACGCCGGTGTCGCGAACGGCCCGATCAATACCATCGCGCAGGTGTTCGATGAACCGCAGGTGCGCTCACGCGGCCTGAAAATCGAGCTATCGCACGCAACCGCGGGGAAGGTCGAGCTCGTCGCGAGTCCAATGCGCTTCTCGGACACGCCGATCAAGCACGAGCTGCCGCCGCCAGCGCTGGGGCAGCACACCGATGAAATCCTGCGCAGAATTCTGAAGAAAAGCGCGGGCGAGATTGCGAAGCTGAAACACGACGGCGTGGTGTAACAAAGCGCGCGTCCAGCCAGCGATGGACGAAGCTTAACGCAGAGTCCACGTTTATACGCGGGCTGAAGCGCGCGCCGATCGAGTTACCGTGATAGCTGCGTTCGATCGAAATAAACTCGCGCCGCTGGGTATACGCCATGGCCACCTGCAGCGCGCTTTTCCGCGCTTTTCAGCCCGCGTGTAGGCAAAAAGACTACGCGCGAATAGGACTTGTTTTACAGACTCCCCAATTCGGCGTAGCCATCATGGGTTGGGAAGTTTCGCGTGGACGCTGATTTTGCAGCTTGGACAGCGCCGCAAGCATTTCAATGTTTCCACTGGAGCTTATGGACACCGCCGTACACGTGGCAAATGACGCGCCTTTTGCAGATGCGGGCGCGCACAACGCGCGGGAGGCGCCGGCCACGCTGTTTGTCCCGGGCCGCAATTGTTACCGTGTTGCGAAGGCCAACCGTGTTTCTCTGCTGGTAGACGGAGATCATTATTTCCGCGCTTTCGCGCGTGCGGCGAGTCGCGCGCAGCATTCCATCGTTATCCTGGCGTGGGACTTTGACAGCCGCGTGCGACTGCATTGGGATGACGATGGCAGCGGCGCGCCTGCAACACTCGGTGCTTTTCTCGAATACCTCGTCAAGCGGCGGCCGCAACTGCACATCTATATCCTGAACTGGGATTATCCGATGGTGTTCGGCACCGATCGCGAATTTCCGCCGTTATACGGCCTCGGCTGGTCGCCTCCGCGCAATGTTCACCTTCGTTATGACAACACACATCCGGTCGGCGGCTCACACCATCAGAAAATAGTCGTGATCGACGACGCGTTGGCATTTTCCGGCGGTCTGGATCTGACCTGCCGGCGCTGGGATACCTGCGATCACAAAGCCGATAATCCGCGCCGCGTCGCAAACGGCGACCCCTATCCGCCGTTTCATGACCTGATGGCCGCGGTAGACGGCGAAGCCGCACAGGCGCTTGCGAAAATAGCGCGCGAGCGGTGGAAGCGCGCCACACATAAAGAATTGCCTTCGGTTGCCGGGCAAAGCGACCCGTGGCCAGAGAGCCTGAACATCGACATGACCGATGTCATGGTCGCCGTGTCGCGCACCGAACCGCCGCGCCTTGAACACAACGGAATTTATGAAGTGGAGCAGCTCTACCTCGACATGATAGGCGCGGCGCGGCGTTACATCTACATCGAGAACCAGTACTTCACCTCGAAAAAGCTGGGCGCCGCACTGGCGGCGCGGCTTGCCGATCAAGACGGCCCCGAAGTAATCATCGTGCTGCGGTATCTAAGCCACGGCTGGCTCGAAGAGAATACGATGCACGCATTGCGCACGCGTTTGATCAAAGAGCTGCACGCTGCCGATCGCTGGCATCGCTGCAGGATTCTGTATCCGTACGTGCCCGATCTCAAAGAAGGAACGTGCCTGGATATTCATTCCAAGGCGATGATAGTAGACGACGAATGGCTGCGCATCGGGTCCGCCAATTTTTGCAATCGCTCGATGGGAATGGATACCGAGTGCGATTTGACGTTCGAAGCGCGCGGGAATGCGAAGGTAGCCTCGGTCATCGCTGATTTCCGCGATCGCCTGCTTGCCGAGCACCTTGACGTTACGCCGCAAAGCTTGCGCACAGAATCCGAACGTGCAGGCTCGCTATCAGCCGCGATCGCATCGCTGGCGCATGAAGGCCGCACTCTAAAGGAGTTCGGGGATCTGCCCGAATGGCCGGACGTATTGCTGGAAGTCGCGGCCGTCGCGGACCCCGAGCGGCCGGTTGCGCTTGACGATCTGGTCAAAGAATTTTCTCCCAATCTCGATACCGAAAAAAGACGCCCGCTCTGGCATTTGGTGTTGGCGATCGCCGTGTTCGCCGCCGGACTGACGGTGGCGTGGAAATTCACGCCGCTCGCGCAACTCGCAGATCCCGATCTCATCATCAATTCCGCGCGCGATTTTGGCGGGCTGCCATGGGCCCCGCTGTGCGTAATCCTCGCGTACACGGCCGCGTGCCTCGTCATGTTTCCGCGGCCGTTGATCAC
>DASYSI010000356.1:0-3408 GCA_036003485.1 Burkholderiales bacterium
TTTAACTATTTCGCCGATCTGCCTTTTTTGCTCGCGGCGAAATGCATCGAGTTCCGAGCGCGAGCTTCCCGCAAGCTCCAAGCCCAGCGCTTTGAGTTGTTCGCCGAATTGCGGCTCCTTGACTGCCTTCGCGACTTCCGCGCTTGCTTTGGCGAGCACCGCTTCCGGAGTGCCTTTAGGCGCAACCACACTGTACCAGCCGAGCGTCTGATAGCCGGGAACTATCTCGCCGATTGCCGGTACATCGGGAAGCAGCGCAGCGCGCTTCGGACTTGTGACGCCAAGCGCGCGCACGCGCCCGGCCTGGACCATCGCGAGCACGGCCGGAAGCACGCCATAAGTCAGATTCACCTCTTTCCCCATAGTCGCAGCGAGCGCTTCCGCGACCCCCTTGTAAGGCACGTGCAGCATGTCAGTGCCAGTCAGACGCGTGAACAAAACCCCGGAAAGATGCTCGGTAGCGCCAGCGCCGGCCGAGCCATATCGAAGCGGCGTTTTCTTCGCAACTTCGATCAGCTCACGAATCGATTTTGCGGGCAACTCAGGATTGACCACGAGAACAAACGGCACCGTTCCGATCAGACTGATCGACGCGAAATCCTTGTCGAGATTGAACTTGACGTTGGGATAAACCATCGTCGCGATGAACAACTGCGAAGTCAGGATCATCCATGTGTACCCGTCGGGCGCCGCGCGCAATGCCAGCTCCGCGCTAAGGACTCCGGCCACTCCGGGTCTCGAATCGACGACGACCCGCTGGCCCCACGCGCCGTATAGGCGGTCGGCCAGCGCGCGCGACACGATATCCGGACCCGAGCCCGGCGCACTGCCAATTATGAGACGGATCGGTTTTTCCGGGTAGGCCGGCTGTGCGGCGTGCGTGATCGATACCACAAGTAGCGCTGAGATTGCGATGGCGGCTCGCAGTTTCTTATCGTGCATTTCAATTCTCCTCGTTTATTTCACGGAAATGCGTTCTGTTCAGTCGCAGCGTACACGCGCTGCGGTCGGCCGAGCGCAACCGCAAAGATCCGCGCGGTGCAGCGAAATTCGCTGTCGGATTTTATTATGCGCGCGAGGAAACCTCATCGGCCATGTTACGCGACGCCAATCCAAAGCTCGCGGACAACGGGCCGAATGCGGGCGGAGGCACGCGGCGTTTTGACGCCGCTTCGTACGCCGACGCGATCTTCAGCAGTACATCTTCTTTGCCCGGCTCGGCGCGGAACACGAGCGAAAAAGGCAGTCCGGGCGCAGGAATCGCAGTGGGCACGTCGGAGGCCACCGCCACATATTTTTTGCCATCCGCGCTCAACGCGAACACCGGATCGTAGACGGTTGTGACGTAGCCCGCCGGAATCAGGACCTCGGTCAAGCCGGCGTTCGGGCCGTACTGCGACTCGTCGCGCAAACGCTGAATGATCCCCGGTTCGTTAGGGCCGCCGATTTTTGCCGGCGGCAGCGGCGTGTGCAGGCGAACGAGCGCGTCGAGATGATTCTCGAGCATCACCATCATGTCCACGCGGCGCAGCAATTCGCGCAGCATGATGCGCTCGTTGACGCCCTGGCGATGCCCATGCGGATTGCGCGGGTCGCTTACTTCTTCCCAGTTCTTGAACGCGGCGCGCTGATCATCGCCCCAGAATTTGGAACGTGAATTAAGACTCGGCCAATCGACTATCGATTCAATGAAACCACGCGCCTGCCAATCCGCGGCACGGCGCGACAGATATTGGCGGATATGAAACCTGAACGCCATCGCGAGCTCCTGCTGCTGCACGGTGGAGACATCGAGGTTTGAAGGCGGTGTGATGCGTCCATCCGCCAGCGCGACGCAATAGTCGATCGGCTGCTGCGTGCCTGTGCCGAAGGTCTTGCCGGGTTCGAATTCGGTCGGTACGATCGCCGCCGCGAAATCTTCGAATACCGGTCGCCCGTCCGGCTTAAGGCGGAACAGCAGTTCCGGCATAAAGATGGGTACCAGCCTGGCAAGCGCGCGCCTGAAATCGGTTTTCATCGGCTCGATGTCAGGATCGGGCTTCCACAGAGGATCGGACGATTCGACCAGAGTGGCGCCGAGCTTTGCGCCCAGGATCGATTTGATTTCTTTTGCAGCCGCGGTGGTGATCGGCTCTGCCGCCTTCACTCCCGGATTCAACATGGACTCGCGGATAATTCCGATGCGCATGCCCTTGAGCACGCCTGGCGCGCCCGACATTTTCGCGTGGCCCGCGTAAGGCGTGCTCAATACTGAAGAGCGCGGCACCGTCGTGAACGGATCGCGCGCATCGTAATAACCTTCGACCGGATCTTTCAGCGCATCGAGAACTTTGGCGCAGTCTGCGATCGTGCGCGCGTGAATTCCGGCGCGGTCGCAATAGATGTCCGCGCCGATCGCGCCGCCGTCGAAGCCCAGCATCGCTTTATGCGGCAGGATGAGCGCCACGGCATTGTGATTGGACGGACCGCGGCACGATGCCCGCGTTTCCTCGCCGAGACTGCACATCACGAGATTGGCGCTGACCGACAAAGCCGATCCCGAGCTCGATCCAAGCGACGCGGCGCGCGTCGTGTCATAGGGATTCGATGGATTGCCGGCCCAGGTGCTGCGCTGATATCCGAGAACCGATGGCAGTACCTGGGCCGGTGTGTGGCGTCCCCCCGGATCTCCTGCGCGTCCGTTGTATTCGGTGTTGACCGCCTTGGCGAAAATGATTGCGCCCTTGTTGCGGAGCTGTTCGACGAGCACGTGATCGCGCGCGGGAAAATCGATGTCGTAGCGCGCGTCGCCGCCGCCGGTGGATCGCATGTCTTTCGTGTCGAAAGGATCCTTGAACGAGAAGACGACTCCGTACATCGGCATTTGCGCGAGATCGGGGTTGCGTCCATAGGTCGCGTCGAGCTCGGCCGCGCGCTCGAGCGCATCGGGCATCCTGCGCAGGATTTCGCACACGGCCGGCGCATCCGGAGGCAGCGGACCTTCAGATACCGGACGGTCGAAATCGCCGCGGCAGGTGACGGAACGCTCGCCCCTGATATTGAGGGTGCCGAGCGCATTCACCTGGCCGGCGTCCGGCTTGCCGACGATCATTCCGAACTGCTGCTGCACGGCGGGATCCGACGCCGTCGGTTCCATGCGGCCAAATTCAAGCGGCGGCCCTTGATACTTGTCGAGATCGGGCAGCACGGTGGAGGCTTTGACGGTCTCTGTCGGGAAGCGCAGCGGCGCCATTGCGCGCACAGTGCCCGTTGCTTCCGGAACCGGGACGCCATCTGCGGTGACGAGCAGGCTCGCCACGCCGTTATAGGCGCGTACACGGTTGATATAGTGCTGAACAATCGCGACGCACGTCGTCTGCCCCGACTTGATCGCCTGATGCAGCTCGTCAATTGTCGCCTCCTCAAGAC
>DASYSI010000357.1:0-2472 GCA_036003485.1 Burkholderiales bacterium
GCGAGCGCTGAGCGTTTCGTCGAAGTGATCGCCAGTGCGCGAAGGCGCCGCGATTTCACGTGCGGCATCGAATTGATGATATTGCTGAACATGAGCTGGACGTGGCCGCCTGCGAGATCGACAATCGCCGGCGACCCGCTCTTATATGGCACGTGCACGATATTGACGTTCGCCATCGATGCGAAAAGCTCGAAGGCGAGATGGGTGCCGGAACCGCTTCCGGCGGACGCGGCAAGAAGCTGCCCGGGATGCAGTCTGGCAAGCGCAATGAGTTCTTTCACGGATTTCACCGGCACGCTGGGATGAACGACCACGAGATACGGAACGCTCGCTATCAGCGCGACCGGCGCGAAGTCGTTGATCGGATCATAGCGCAGTTTTTTGTGTATGCCCGCGTTGATCGCATGACTGTTCGTCACCATCAACAGCGTATAACCGTCGGGCGGCGACTGAGCGGTCAGTTCCGATGCCAGCATCGTTCCTGCGCCGGGACGGTTTTCCATGATGACGGGCTGTCCCAGCGCCGCGCTGAGGTGATGCCCGACGAGGCGCGCGATCGTATCCACACCCCCGCCGGCACCTGCGGGAACGATCATACGTATGGGCTTGCTCGGATACTGCTCAGCGGCGTGGCCAAGCGAAAAAAATAACGCCGAGACTAGCAAGCTGATGCGACAAACCTCGTAGCTCCAATGGCTGCCGGACTTCAATCGATGCGAATTCCCGCTGTTTTCACGAGCTTCTCATACTTTGCGATGTCCTGCTTGATGAACACAGCGAATTCGGCGGGCGAGCTGCCGATGACTTCGATGCCTTGCACGGCGAACCGGTCTGTGACGTCCTGCGAACGCAGCACGCGCAGGACCTCGGCGTGCAGCGTGGCGATGATGGTCTGAGGCGTTGCCGCCGGCGCGAGCAGTCCGTGCCATGCCGACTGCTCGTAGCCGGGAAGTCCTGATTCCGCAATCGTCGGCACATCGGGAGCGGCGCGAGTGCGTTTCGCGGTGGTCACTCCGAGCGCGCGCAGTTTGCCGCTACGCACGTGCGGCATGGTGCTCGGCGTGGTGCCGAAGTACATGGTAACGTGTCCGCCCAGCAGATCCGTCACTGCGGCACCGCCGCCTTTGTACGGTATATGCACGATCTCGATTTGTGCCATCGTTCTGAACAATTCACCGGACAGGTGATTGGAGCTCCCGATGCCGGCCGATGCGTACGTGAGGGCACCGCGATGCGCTTTCGCCAGAGCGATCAGGTCCCTGACGGACTTCGCCGGCACCAAAGGATGGACGGCGAGAACATTGGGCGCCGTGTCGAGCAGAATCACAGGCGCGAAATCCCTGATCAAGTCATAGGAAAGCTTCGGATAGAGCGTCACGTTGACGGTATTTGGTACGCCGCCGATCAGCAGCGTATAACCGTCGGGCGCCGCGCGTGCGACGAGTTCCGAGCCGATGTTCGTACCGCCGCCGGGACGATTATCGACGATCACGGCCTGCCCCCACGAATCTGAGAGCTTCTGCGCGAGCGTTCGCCCGACAAAATCCACTCCGCCCCCGGGCACGTAGGGCACGATAAAGCGCACCGTGCGGGTGGGATAATCCTGCGCCCGCATCGAACCAGCGGCGCCTATCAACAGTGCGCCGCACACGGCCGCCACGATGCATGCTCTCACGCGCTGTAATTCTGATTCGATCACAGCGTCGGGCTCTTGAATTCTCCGCCAAGCGCGACCAGCCCCCACGGCGGCAGTTGCGCATCGGTGCTGAAACTGAAGTGGCCCGCGGCCGCGTGCATGTCGCGGAACATGCGCTGCAGCGGATACTTGTCATAAATCCCGTTGCCACCGGCCATTTCGTGCAGCGAATCGACCGACTCTACGCATAGCTTCGCCGCCACCGCGCTGTTGCGTTTGTAACGCAGGCGCGTTTCGATATCCGGCGTGACGCCCGCCTCGACCATGCCCTGCACTTCCAGACAGTCATTGCGTATGAGCAGCGCAGCCGCATCGATTTTCCCTCCCGCAGCGGCGATACGCAGCTGCACCGTCTGGAAATCGCGCATCCTGGCGCCGGTATAATTGGTGCTGCGCGATTTCACCCACTCGATGGTCGTCTCGAGTGCAGCGCGCGCGTTGCCCACGAGGCAGCCGCCGAGCGCGTTGCCGCCGAGCGCGGAAATCGGAATCAGGTAGTGTGGGTTTCGATGCACCGCAAGCCCCGGCCACGAGTGACCGGGCCGTGCTACGTGCATGGATAGCACCCGGTGAGCCGGAACGAAAACATCCTTGCAGCGGACGGTTTTGCTGCTCGTCGCGCGCATCCCGAGCGTATGCCAGTCGTCGACGATTTCGTAATCAGTGCGAGGCACGAGACAGAAGACATAGTCGACCGGCTTGTCCGCGTCGCGTACGATACCGGCGAGCGCGCTCCACTCAGCGTGGTCGGTGCCGGACGAGAAGTTCCATTCGCC
>DASYSI010000358.1:0-2971 GCA_036003485.1 Burkholderiales bacterium
CAGCCTTGCCTTG
Organism: Burkholderiales bacterium; assembly: GCA_036003485.1. Classification (GTDB taxonomy): domain Bacteria; phylum Pseudomonadota; class Gammaproteobacteria; order Burkholderiales; family SG8-41; genus PALSA-1004. Next base: position 14 of record DASYSI010000358.1, read on the forward strand.
GGCGTAACGTCGTTCGACCTGAAGGCTCGACGGCTCGGCATAACCTAGCAGTCTCAATGCGTTTATATAATCGCTAACGAATTGGCTGTCTGGTGGCCCGCCGAACTCGACAATGCCAATGCGCGGGATCTTTGCGGCTTGCTGCTGAGCGGAAGACGCGAACGGCACTGTGAGAGCACCTGCGCCAAGCGCAACGAGCAGTTTGCAGCGATTGTTCATTACCCCTCCGAGCAGACGACCATTATGCCAAATGACGCGAAGGGCAGCAGGCGGGCGAGTTTTACAAGAGGGTATGACCGTTCGTCACGAAATCCAAACGTAACCGGGACTGGCCGGAATTGGCCGCCCAGAGACCGTCGCGCCTAGCTCAAAAATAGCGCAAAAGCGGACACTGCCTGTGGTCAAGTTATGACTATTACAGATTACGGCTGGTCTTTCCGGTCGAGCAACTCGACGCTCACCCCGTCGGGTGCGCGAATGAACGCAATGCGAGTGGCCGGATTGATGTCGGTAGGCTCCAGGCTGAACGCCACGCCTTTGTTTTTAAGCCCCGTGCAAAAGCGGTCGAAATCGCCTCTCACCCGCATGCCGAAATGGTCGACTCCCCATTGCAGGCCGGGCTTTCCCGACGCGAGCTCTGCGGCGCGCTGGCCGCGCACGATAACCATCGCGCCACCGAACGATACGTAGATCTGCGGCGCTCCGTGCATCTCGACGCTTTTGACGATTGCACCTCCAAGATTGTCGACATACCACTTGGCAGCGGCGTGGGGATCTTTGCTGACAAGGTGGACATGATCGAAGGCGAGGCTTGAGTCGGGCATGAAGATTCGCTCCTATGGAAGACGTGATTCGGAACTGCGCGCGCCGGATGATCGCGCTCGAATAGTTTAGTCTCCCGCAGCGGCGGCGGCAAACGCCATGGCTGGAACGTGTGAGGCGTTGTCGCACCTGCGGCTCGCCAACTGTTGCAACGCGGAGTATCTTGATCGCGCTGCCGCACGCTTAAGATCGGCGCAATTGAGCGCACTCTCGAGAGCCAGAGGAAAGCATCTGAAAGGCGGGTTGCTCATATGAACGATAAACACGACGTATCGCTGCGCGAGCGGGTCAAGGCGCCGCCGGCGCAGTCGCTCGTCGATGCGTATTTCGCCCCGAGCGTCGAGGCCGGAATACGCTACCAATTCGAACACGAGATGCGCATTCATCTCGCGCATGCGCTGATGCTCGAGCGCCAGCGTATCGTCGCACGCGCGGACATCGAACGCATCGTGCGTGCACTGCTCGATCTGCAGCGCGCCGGCGCGGGCGCGCTCGCAATCGACTACCGGCAGGAAGATCTTTACTCGTATGTCGAATCGCACATCGTGCGAACCCTCGGGCGCGAAACCGGCGGACGGCTGCACACCGCGCGCAGCCGCAACGATCTGCACACGACGAGCTGGCGCCTGGCGCTGCGCGAACATCTGCTCGCCGTGCTGGACGAGCTCAACGCCCTGCGCGCGACGAGCCTGCGTCTCGCCGCCGAGCACGCCGAAACGGTAATGCCCGGTTACACGCACTCGCAGCACGCGCAGCCGATTCCGTTCGGATACTATCTGCTCACGTTTGCGGAAGTGCTGGGCAGGGACTTCGCGCGTCTGCGCGCGGCGCTCGACCACTGCGACTGTTGTCCGCTCGGCGCGGGCGCCCTCAGCACGACCGGATTTCCGATCGACCGGGATTTCGTGCGCGACCTGCTGGGATTCCGCGAGCTCGTGGAAATCGCGTACGACGGCGTTTCGTGCCGCGACGACGTGCACGAGGCGGCGGCGTGCATGGCCGTGCTGATGACGGGAGTGTCGCGGCTGGCGTTCGACCTGCAGGCATGGAATACTTTGGAATACGGCATGCTCGAGCTCGCCGATGAATATTCGAGCGTCTCGAGCATCATGCCGCAGAAGAAAAACCCGCAGGCGCTCGAATACGCCAAGTCCGCCGCCGCGCACGTCACCGGCGCGCTGACGACCGTGCTTGCGTGCAGCAAGAACACTGCGTTGGGCGACGTCCACGATGGCGTCTCGGCGATCAACGTGCCCGTCATCGAAGCGGCCGCACGCACGCGCGCGACGCTCAAAGTGATGGATGGCGTGCTGCAGACGATGACCGTGCGCGCCGAGCGCATGCGGCACCTGGCCGAGATCGGTTTCGGTACCGCGACCGAGCTTGCCGATGTGATCGTGCGCGAAACCGGATTGTCGTTCCGGATGGCGCATAACATCGTCGGCGCGGTCGTGCGCGACGCGATCGAGGCGCGCCGCACGGCGCTCACGATCACGGCCTCCGACCTCGATCGCGCGGCGCAAACGCTGTTCGGCCAAGCGCTCGGAATCAATCCCGATGTCGTGCGCAAGGCGCTCGACCCGGCAGAAAACATCAAGCTGCGCACGGTCGTCGGCGGTCCCGCCCATGTGCGCGAGATGGCGGACCGCCGCACGCGCGCGCTCGAAGCGGATCGAAGCGCGATCGCCACCGTGCGCAATCGCATTGGAGACGCCACGCAGCGTCTGAATGCCGCCGCGCAACGAATCGCCGCCAAAGGCTGATTTATGCGATCGAGGGCCAGCTCCTAAACCGGCAAAAAAGATTTCAGCCGTTCGCGCTGTGCAGCGCGCACGTGGGCCCTGGCTCTTTCTTCAGCCGCTGCCGCATCGCGCTTTTGTATCGCGCGCACGATGTGTTCGTGTTCCCTGACTGCCGCCGCGGCACGATGCGGCAGCATCATTTGCGACTTCCCCAGAAGCCCCATCGAATCGCGCACCGTGGTCAGCGCGCGCAGCAGGAACCTGTTATGCGCCGCGTTATGCAGGGCCCGGTGAAAGCGCTGGTTATGCGCCGCGAGCTCGGCATATTTGCCTCTGAGCTTTTTCTCGACCGCCACGAGCTCGACTAACTGATTCACCTCGAGCTCGGACGCAT
>DASYSI010000359.1:0-1842 GCA_036003485.1 Burkholderiales bacterium
TGTTTGCAGGAGTTCCGGACTTACGCTGCGAGTGCCGTGGTAAGTCACCAGCAGCACGTACCAGACAGCGGCCATGAACACGATGGCGACTCGGAACGCGAGGCCGAATCCGAACGTGATGATGAACAACGGCACGAGCGAAGCGATCGAAGTGACGAACATCATGCTCACCCACGGCTGCAGCAGTCCATCGAGGAGCGCGGAGCGGCCCATCATGATACCGAGAACGATTCCTGCGGCGCAGCCTAGCAGATAGCCGAACAGGAGTTGCTGGAAGCTGCCGGCAAGCTCGGTGAAGAGCTTATAGTCGCGCACCGTCGCCGGAAATCCCACGACGACCGCAGAGAAAGGCGCGAACAGCGCGTCGCCGAAGATGCGCCCCACGATCTCCCAGACGAGCACAAAGATGGCGATTCCCGCCAGACGCAGCGCCCACGCCCGCCCCCGGCTCATGCCTCGCTCCCGTGGTGCCACGGAATGACCAGGCGCTCGGTGAGTCGCATGCCTTCCTGGCAGGCGAGGCCAAACAGGCTGACGACCAGAATCACCGCGAAAGCCGAGGCCGTATCGAACGCATTGCTGCTGTTCTTGAGCATTTGTCCGAGATTGACCGCGGAGAAGAACAGCTCGGCTGTGATCATGGCGTTGACCGCGCGTCCGATGCCGACCCGCAGTCCGGTGAAAATGAAAGGCGATGCAGCCGGGATCACCACTTTGCGGTACAGCGCGAGGCCTGTCACGTCGAGCGAGCGCGCCGCGTCGAGCAGCCCGCGATTGATGTTGCGCACGCCCTGCAGCACGTTGATCAGGATCTCGAAAAAGCACATCGCGAACACGAGCGCGACGCGCGCTTCGAAGTACAGTCCGAACCAGATGACGAAGAATGGCACCAGCGCGACGGGCGGAATCGCGTAAAGCGCGTTGAGTATCGGTTCCACCGCGGTGGCTACCGCGACATTGCGTCCCACCACGATGCCGACGGGGATCGCCACGAGCACTGCGAGCAGGTAGCCCACGAGCATGTGCTGGACAGCGCCGAAGAGCGCCGTGGGCAGAGAGCCGTCCGCCGTCATCGCGGCGAGGCGCCCGAGCACTGCGCTTGGCGGTGCAAACAATGCTTTCGGCAGGGTCCGGGCGATCGCTTCCCAGATGCAAAGCCCAAGCACGATCGAGATCGGATAGAGCACCAGCGGTCGGTTGAGCGAAGCTCGCATCCTGCTGAGAATGTCTAAGAGTGAATCACCGATGCGGGCGTGCCGGATGCCGCGTGAAGCGCGTTACGTGAGAAAGGCCGTTCCTATATGGGAATCTCGACGTCGAGCAAAGGCGCGTGCTGCTGCGCGCCGTAGACGTCCGAGTCGCCGACCGCGCCCGACGCGATGCGGCGCTCGATCGTCGCCTTGTAGGCATGAGCGGGCGGGAACTCGGTGAAGACCACGGATTCCACCGGCACGTGATAAAGCCTGGCGATCAATGCCGGAGAAATGACTCCGGTCTTGCGAACTTTCTCGAATGTCGCCGCATCTTCGAACATGATGTCGAGCGTGAGCTCGTACGGTCCGGCGTTCTTGCTCTTGCAGGCTTTCGCGATTTCCTTGAGCTTGGGCATGATCCCTCACACGTTTTCGTACTCGATCGGAAATATCTGGCAGGGATCGTCAGGCTCGACGACATGGCGCAGCGAGAATTCGTAGACCGCGCCGCGCTCGATGTCGGAAGGCGAGAATGGAAACGCCATGTTGCCCTCCTTGCACATGCGGCCTGAAAAATCCGTATGCAGAAGCGTGACGCGCATGACCGATACCACGGCGTTTGCAATCTCCTGCGTTTTTGCCACAGCTT
>DASYSI010000360.1:0-9811 GCA_036003485.1 Burkholderiales bacterium
TTGTTGACTCGCGGGAAAATCGCCGCGACCGGATTAGTGCCGAAAAGCGGGCGCTTGCCGCCCCACGCCATGATTGCGGCTGATGCGTTGCTGAACGCGAGCCCGACCATGCCCGCTGCCGCGACAGGTTCGAGCAGGATCGCGAGCGCCCCGCAATGATGGCTGTTGGTGACGCCGGCAAAGCCCGTTCCGTGATTGCGCGCGCGCGCTATTGCGTGCCCAACGGCGCACTCGCAGGGTTCGAATCCGAGTCCATTGCCCGCGTCGATCAGGCACGCGGCCGGCTTCTCGTTGATGATTTTCGGCACCGCAGCGCCGTTCGCGCGTCCCGAGGCAAGATGACCGCAATATGAAGGAACTCGCATGACGCCGTGCGTGGCAATACCCTGCATTTCAGCAGCTACCAGGTATTGCGCGGTCACGCGCGCCATGCTTTCGGACGCGCCGCTCGCTCGCAGTGCGGCGGCTGCGAGCGCGGTGAGCCCGGCAATCGGTATGAGCGTCATGCGTCAGGTATATTTTCTCTTACCGCTACAGCATCGAGCGGATAATGCCGCCCTCGACGCGCTGCGCCGCGCCGTTGATGGCCGAGGCATTGGCCGAACACAGGAACACCACCTGATCGGCGATCTCTTTGGGGGTAGCGAAACGCTGTATTAGGGAATTGTGTGCTTCCCCGCGAAAGTAATCGGTTTTCATGGTCTCAACTGTGACGCCCTGGCTCTGCGCCATCTTGGTTATAAAAACCTCGACGCCTTCGCTCCACGTCGCCCCGGCCAGCACGCTGTTGACGGTGACGCCCGTGCCCTTCGTCAACTCCGCCAACCCTCTCGCAATCGAAACCAGCGCGGCCTTGCTCATCGCGTAATGCAGCATGAGAGGATTGGGTTTGGCGCTCTGCTCGGAGGCAATAAACACGATGCGACCGCTGTTGCGCTTAAGCATATCCGGCAGAAACGCCTTGCTCATGCGCACTGAGCTCATCACGTTCAGTTGAAACATCGCTTGCCAGTCGGCATCCTCCAGCTCGGCGAGCGGCTTGATTTCGAAATAACCGACATTGTTGACGAGGATGTCGAGTGGACCGATGGCATTGACGCGCGCAGCCACCCCGTCGGCGCCGGCCGCGGTCGCCATGTCGCCTTCTACGCCGAACGCGGCGCCGGATGCCTTCAGCGCGTCCACTGCCTGACCGACGCGCGCCTGGGCGCGGCCGTTGATGACGACCCGCGCGCCCTCTTCGAGTAGCCCCTTGGCGATCGCGTAGCCGATGCCCGCAGTCGAACCGGTCACCAACGCGAGCTTGTTCCTGATGCCCAGATCCATGGTCGATCAATCAACCTTGACGCCTGCATCCTTCACGACTTTCGACCACTTTGGAATTTCCTTGCGAATGAACGCGCCGAATTCTTCCGGTGTATTCGCGACGATGTCGCCGCCTTCGCCCGCGAAACGCTCTTTGATATCCGGCTGTTTGAGCACGCGCACGATGTCGGCGTGCACCTTCGCGACAATGTCTTTCGGCGTGCGGGCCGGCATCAGCACGCCGTACCAGTTCACGGCCTCGTAACCTGCGACACCGCTCTCGGCTACCGTCGGCACATTCGGCAGCGGTGCGAGACGCTTGCCGCTGGTGACGCCGAGTGCGCGCAATTTGCCGCCGTTGATCAGCGGCAATGCCGGCGGCATGCTGCTCGCGTATATGGTGATCTGACCGCCGATCAGTTCAGTCAGGGCGAGCGAAGCGCCCTTGTAAGGAATATGCAGCATGTCGATCTTCGCCATGCTCTTCAGCATTTCGAGTGACAGATGGCCAATGGTGCCGTTGCCGGGTGAGCCGAAGGTAACCGCGCCGGGCTTGGCTTTGGCGTACGCGATCAGCTCTTTGGCATTTTTCGCCGGAAACGACGGATGCGACACGATCACGTTCGGCGCGGTGATGACGAGCGTGATCGGCTGCAGGTCCTTGACTGGATCGTAAGGCAGCTTGGCGTACAGCCCGGGCGCGACCGCGATATTCGATGCCTGCCCCAGCACGATGTTATAACCGTCGGGCGGTGCTTTCGCCGCGATCCCGAGACCGAGCGTGCCGCCCGACCCCGGACGATTGTCGGCGATGACCTGTACGCCCCACACTTCGGTGAGCTTCGCCGCGATCGTGCGCGAAATCAGGTCGGTGCCGCCGCCGGGCGGGAATGGCACGTACCAATGCACCGGTTTGCTCGGGTACGCATCGGCGCCGAAACATCGCGCGGCAGCAAACAACATAACCGTTGCAACTAGAACTTTTTGCATAACGCTCCTTGTTTTGTCGGCGTCACGCGGCGCGCGCGACGCCTTCGTTGACCAGAATTTCGATTTGCTGCGGTGCATAGCCGAGTTGAGCCAATAGCTCGCGCGTATGCTGTCCGATGTGCGGCAGATCGAGGCGCGTGCCGAGGCGGTTGCCGTCGATTTCAATCGGCAATACCGGCACCTGCGTCTTGACTCCGTTCATCAGCGTGATGCCCGTCATGCCGTTCGATGCCTTGAGATGTGGATCGTCGAAAAGGTCCTCGGGCTTCGCGATCGGCGCGAACGGCAACCCGAGTTCCTCGCATTTGGCCATCACCTGCGGCTTGGTCAGCTGAGCGAAAATCCCGGTCACGATTGGAATCACGCGCGGCCTCGCCTCGACGCGCTGCGGATTGGTTTTGAGCGACGGGTCGGAGAGCAGATCGGCAAGCCCGAACGCCTCACAGAATACTTTCCACTGCGTGTCGGTGACAACGCCAACGAATACCTGCTCGCCGTCGCTCGTCTTGAAGGTGTCATAAACCGCCCACGCGCGAATGCGGTCGGGCATCGGCACCACCGGCGTGCCGGTCATGAAGCCTTCGATCATGTGCTGCGCCACCAGGAATACGTTGTTCTCGAATAGTCCGCTCTGGACATACTGGCCCGCGCCGGTTTCCCTGCGCTGATAGAGTGCCGCGAGGATCGCGATCGCGCCGAACATGCCGCCCATGATGTCGTTGACTGACGCGCCGGCACGGATCGGCTTGCCCTTGCCACCGGTCATGTAAGCGAGTCCGCCCATCATCTGCACCACCTCGTCCAACGCGGTGCGATGCTCGTACGGGCCAGGCAGAAAACCCTTGTGCGAGCAGTAGATGATGTCCGGCTTGATTGTTTTGACTGCGTCGTAGCCAAAGCCGAGCTTGTCCATCGCGCCGGGACGGAAGTTCTCGCTCACCACGTCAGCGCTCTTGACAAGTTTTAGTACGATCTCGCGCCCGGCCGGCGACTTGAGATCGACCGCGAGGCTTTTCTTGTTGCGGTTGTAGGTCGGGAAAAAACCCGCGCCCGAGGCCGTCAGCTTGCGCGTGTGGTCGCCTTCGAGCGGCTCGACCTTGATCACTTCGGCGCCCAGATCGGCAAGCACCAGTCCGCAGGTCGGGCCCATCACCATATGCACGAATTCAACGGCGCGCACGCCATCGAGTGGCAGTTTTTTGCTCATGGATTTATTTCCTTTGACTCGCCGGGGCGAAATCTTTGTTGCTGACGCCGGCTGCAGCGACATAGCCATAAAGCGGCTCGCCCGGGATGCTCTCGACGAGGAGCGAGCGGACCGCAATCAGCTTGTCCAGATCGATGCCGGTGCGATACCCCATGGCTTCGAGCATGAACACCAGATCCTCAGTCACGATATTGCCGGTCGCACCCGGCGCGAACGGGCAGCCGCCCAAACCGCCCAGCGACGCATCGAAGGTGCGCACGCCGATTTCAAGCGCGGCAACGACATTGGCTAAACCTAAGCCGCGGGTATTGTGCAGGTGCAGGCCGGCCAGCCGGCCGCCGACTTCAGCCTGGACCAGCCGGTACACGCGTCTGATCTGTTGCGGATTCGCGTGGCCGACCGAATCGGCAAGTCCGATCTCGTCGCAGCCCGCCTCGACGCAGGCGATCGCGAGCCGCACGACTTCACTTTCTTTCACCTCACCCTGAATGGTGCAGCCGAACACGGTCGACAGCCCGGCCTCGATTTTCGGTCGCTGCGCCGCCGGCAGCTCGTCGCGTGCCGTGCATATGCGCCGCGCTTCCTCGACCGCCTGATCAGGCGTCTTGCGTACGTTAGACAGACTGTGAGCGTGGCTGACCGAGATCGGCAGCGTGATCTTATGCACGCGCGCTTCCATCGCGCGCAGGCTGCCTTTGAGGTTAGGCGCCAGCACGGCGACGGTCAGCCCGGGTATCGTCAGTGCGTGCGCGACGACCTCCGCCGCGTCGATCATCTGCGGTATCAGCTTGGGCGGCACGAACGAACACACCTCGATTTCGCGCAGGCCCGCAGCGGCCGCTGCGCTGATCCACTTTTTCTTGTACTCGGTCGGCATGAACTGTTTGGTGTTCTGCAGCCCATCGCGCGGGCCGACTTCGCTCACCAGCACATCGATATCACTCATCACTTGGGACTCCTGTTCGCTCAATGCAGTTATGACGCGCGCTCGCGCTTAAGCAGCGGAGCCCGCTATTCCGCCTTGATGCCCGCCGCCTTGACGACCGCGGTCCACCGGTCCATCTCGTCGGCAACGAGTTTCGTCGCTTGTGCCGGCGTGTTTCCGACGGGATCCAATCCGAGTTCGGCAAAGCGCTTCCTCGCATCCGGAGTGTTGAGCGAAGCGAGCATTGCCTGATTGAGACGCTCAACGACCGGCTGCGGCGTGCCGGCCGGAACGGCGTAGCCTACCCAGAACTTCATAACCATTTTGGGCAGCCCCACTTCGTTCGCTGACGGAACATCCGGCAGCACGCGGGCACGTTGATCATCGGTCACCATCAGTGCGCGCAGTCTCCCGGCTTTCACATAGGGGAGGATCGTAGGTATCGCCGATATCAGCACCTGCACCTGTCCGCCCATCAAGTCCTGCAGCACTGCGCCGGCACCTTTGTACGGGATGTGGACCATCTTGATGCCGGTCAGATTCTTCAGCAGTTCCGAACCCAGATGTGTATTAGTCCCGTTGCCGCCCGAGCCGTAGTTAAGCTCCCCCGGCCGCGCCTTGGCCAACGCGAGAAATTCCTTCACGCTTTTTACCGGCAATGACGGGGTCACCACCAGCGCATGCGGCACCGAGATCGCTGTTACGACTTGCTGGAAGTCCTTGCGCGGATCGAATGGCAAATTGGGAAATAAGCCCGCGGCAATCGCAAACGATAACTCCGTCGCGAGCACCGTGTAACCGTCCGCCGGGGAACGCGCGACGCTGTTCCAGCCGATGACCCCGCCGCCGCCCGCACGGTTGTCGACGATCACCTGTTTATCGAACTGGCCAGAGAGCTCCTTGGCAATGATCCGCGTCACGAGATCGGTACTTCCGCCCGGCGAAAAGGCAACGATCAGCGTAACCGGCTTCGCCGGATACGGAGATTGCGCGAGCGCGATATCGGATGCGACTGCGCCAAGCGCGAAAGCGAGCAGCGAGGCAAACGTACCGTATCTGTTCATCACATGACCTTCCCAATAATGGAGCATCGCAGTCGGATTCAGGCCGCCATGCGCTCGGCGCCGGCACGGGTGCCAAACATCGACGCGTCGCCGCCCAGCGCCTGGGTCAATAAGGCTGCCGCCGCCAAAATCTGCCGTCTCAGTTTTGCCACGTGCTTCGGCGTGAATTGCTCGCGCAGCCCCGAGAAATTGAGCACGCCGCACAGCGCTTGATTTACGCCGAATACCGGCGCGGCGATCGCTGCGGTCTGCGGGTCGCGCTCCCCGAACGAAGTCGCGCAGCATGCTTTTCGCACCGACTCGAACAACTCGCCTTTCGCGCCGCTGAATGCGCGCAGCACTTTGCCGCCGGCACCGCGGTCAAGCGGCAGCCGGTCGCCTTCATGCAGCGATACGCGCACGATGCTGGACGGCTCGACGCGATGCAGACAGACGCGCATGTTGCCTTCGAGCACGTAGAACGACGCGGTGACACCGCACTCCTCGGCCAACCGGCGCAACACCGGCATGACGGCGTCGGCAAGACGGAATGATTGCTGATAAAGCTGCGCGAGACGCATCGGTTCCGGCCCAATGTGATAGCGGCCGTCCGGCAGCCGGCGTATGTAGCCGTGACGCTCGAGCGACTCGATCAGGCGCAGGATGGTGCTTTTGTAAAGACCTGTGCGCTGCGAAATCTGCGCCAGCGTGAGCGCATCGTCGCGGTCTGCAAACACGGAAAGTATGGCGAGCGCGCGATCGACTGCCGCAACCCCTCCCGTTGCTTGCTCGCGCCCGGCCTGGCTCCGCATTTTCAATGTTCTGTCTGATAGAACGTTATTCTGTACGACAGAATAACGTTTATGCCGGCGCCCGTCAAGCCCCACATCAGACGCTTGCGGCAAACCGCCAATCCACGGCACAATCCGACAACAAGAATCCAATGCGATTCCGAGCGCATATCCCATTTAACCGTTTTGACAGAGGAGCTGCACCATGAGCACTATCGCGCGCCATCATTCCGATTCACGCCTCTCGCGCCTGGTCACGTATAACGGCGTCGCTTATCTGGCTGGCTTAACGGCAGACAACCGCGGCGCGTCGATGAAGGGCCAGACCGAGGAAATCCTGAAAAAGATCGATGGTTTGCTGAAACTCGCCGGGAGCGACAAGTCGCACCTGCTGACGGCGATGGTTTATGTCAGCGACATGCGCCTGAAAGCGCAGATGGACGAAGCGTGGGCCGCATGGATCGACCCGAAAAATACGCCCGCGCGCGCATGCGTCGAAACCCGGCTCGGCACACCCGATACGCTGGTCGAGATCATGGTCGTCGCCGCGCAGCAATGAAGCCCGAGCTTGCCGGCGTCAGGGCCCTGACTTTCGACGTCTTTGGTACCGTTGTCGATTGGCGCGGCAGCATTGCGCGTGAGATCCGTATGCTGGCGCGCGCGAAAGGACTGCGGGTGAACGCGGCGAAATTCGCTGACGCGTGGCGCGCGGGCTACCGGCCCGCGATGGACCGCGTCAGCAGCGGCGAATTGCCGTGGACGAAAATCGACGATCTGCACCGCATCATCCTCGAGGACATTCTCGTCAAGTTCAAAATCACGGCACTCAGCGAGGAAGAAAAAGCCGGCTTGAACCGCGCCTGGCACCGGCTCAAGCCGTGGTCCGATACGGTGCGCGGATTGAAACGGCTGAAAAAGCGTTTCATTATCGCTACACTTTCGAACGGCAACGTCGCGCTGCTCAACAACATGGCGAAACACGCGGGCCTGCCATGGGATTTGATTCTGTCGGCCGAGATTTTCCATCACTACAAGCCCGATCCCGAGGCTTATCTGGGAGCTGCGGACATTCTCGGGCTGAAGCCCGAAGAAGTCATGATGGTCGCAGCGCACAAGGATGATCTGCGTCACGCGGCGCAACAGGGTCTGAAAACCGCGCTTGTTCTACGTCCTCACGAATATGGCAAGGGTAAGCATCCCGACCCGAGCCCGGAGCCGGCGTTCGATATCAACGCGCGCGACTTTATCGATCTAGCCGAGCAGCTGGACGTCTAGCTTTCAGAACTGGCGGGAGTCAATTAATGGCATCCTATTACGCGTCGATCACTGATGAGCAGGGGGCGCTGATCCGCGCCGCACGACTGTTCTTTGTCGCGACGGCCGATGCGCGTCTGCGCGCCGGATCGAACGGTGTCGGGCCTGTGAACGTTTCGCCCAAAGGCGGCGTGCCGCTGCATATCCTCAGCCCCAATCGGGTCGCGTATTTGGACTACCGGGGAAGTGGAAACGAAACTGCCAGGCATTGCGCCATGGGCGGCCCGATCACGCTCATGGTTTGCTCGTTCGAACCGGAAGATGCGGCAATCGTACGGCTATTCGGCACAGCCAGTGTCACACCGCTCGCCCTGTCGCCGCTCGCGGATTTAATGCTGCAGCATCCGGCGCGCGAGCTGACGGGATCCGCGCGCCAGGTCATCGAAATCCAGATCGAACGCACGATGACGAGCTGCGGCTACGGCACTCCGGTCATGGCCTATGTGCGCGACCGGCGCGTTGCCGACCGCGGACGGCGCTATAAAGACCCAAATGCCGCTCGCGTGCCAGCTGCAACTTGAGCGCTAAGCGCGCTCCAGGAACCCATTACTTGTTATATGCCAACCGCGGCTTTGGGGACACGCTTGCGTGACGACCCGAGCGCAATCATTGATAGGCGTCGCACCCCGGCCTGCATCGGCCTGCTCGTTCTTAGCTGCCTTTCGTTGGGCTTTTGACTTCGATGCCCGCCGCCCGCGCCAGATCGCGGTGAATGCGTGCGACGCGTTCGACCTCGCCCTTGGCGGGGAAGCGTTCGTAAAACCCTTCGGACTTGAACGCCTTCTGCTGCTCGCTCCAGACGCTTAGCCGATCTTCCCAGCGCTTGACCCGGCCGTCGGCCGGTTCGGCATCCTCGCGCGCGAGATCGGCACACACCCTGATCATGGCTTTCAGAGTAACGGGCTTAGTGACCATGTAACCGTCGTTGGCCCACGTATCGCCCCACGCGCGCTGCGCGGCTTTCAGGAAGTCACGCACCACGCCGTAGTATTTCTCGGCTTCGCGATAACTGTTAGTCACCAGTTTGATTTTCTTCCATTCCGCGCGCACCCAGCGATAAAGCTCGTTGAAAAGCTCGGCCTGCAGGATCCATTTGTCCTTCTGGCTGCGGCCGCCCAGGCGGTTGATACGATAGCGCAGCGGACTGTCGCCCTCCGTATAGAGGCTGTCGACCAGGCGCGCGGCAAAACGACGGTCCGGATCGGCCCACGACACGCGTTCATAAAGGTCCACCAGGTGACTTTTGTTGATCCGGGTCGGCGTCGAATTGATGATTACAAACATTTCGGCAGCGAAATCTTCGCTGCGGCCGTCGAAAATCACACACGGCACATCGATACCCTTGGCCTCGTCCGGGTGCTCAGTCAGATAGAAGCGCAGCGCGGCCATCCGGTGCTGGCCGTCGATAATCAGGTATTTGGCGGTAGGATCCTGCAGATGACCGATATTATCGTGGCCCTCGAGCGCGCGGAAACTGAGTTTGTCGCTCGTGAAAAGCAGTACGGTGCCCGGGATCGGCGGCTGGGTGACGGCCATCTCGTAGAAGTTCTTGAGCGATCTCACTTTGGCGCGCGACAACTGACGTTGGAATGCTGCATCGGTGCGCTCGATGCGCGCAATAAATTGTGCAATCTCGTCATGCTGCGGTACGGGTTGAGGCGAAATTTGCTCGTCCTCGCCGTAGTAGCGGCTGATGAAACGCACCTTGTTCAGGATATCTCTTGCAGGATAGCTGGCGAGATAGAAAATCCCGTCTTTTTGGCGAATTCTTGTTGCAAGCATGGTGTGTCTTTCGAGTTTATTTTCACACTGGAGCTGGCGGCCTGGCGTACGATGCGCGTAGCGGGGCCTGGCTAGCGCGCAATTATATATGAAATCAGAGGACTGCGGCTCGAAAACCCGGGCAAAATCGCTGAAACGGCCGCGGCCGTCAATTGATGCCCGTATCATAAACCACCGGCCCGCCGTTTCGCTCGACGCGACCCGCTTGGTGCGCCGCCTCGACCCTCAGCGACGACGGCGATTTTGTGGTGGCGGTGATGGGTTGCCGGCGCGGAACCCCAAGTGGAACCACGGCTGTGAGGTCTGCCGGGGGGACGCCGCAGGGAGCTCGCCGCAGGTGCTAGCAGGCTGATGCAGAACCCGCTGGGAGCCGCGTTTGCGCGAAAAGTGCTCAGACGCAAGGCGCGCGACGAAGGTCGAACGCTCGTTCTGTTCGACGAGGGGCGCAACGCCA
>DASYSI010000361.1:0-4142 GCA_036003485.1 Burkholderiales bacterium
GGCTGACGCAGCGGCGCGACACACAGCCCGCCTCCATTCTGCTGGTCGATGATGACGAGGACGCGTTGCTGCTGCTCAAACGCATGTTGAGCAGCAACGACTATGAGGTTCTGATTGCCACCAGTGCACGCCAGGCGCTCAGATTGCTTTCCGAGCACAATGTCAAGGTCGTCGTATCGGACCAGCAGATGCCCGGCATGAGCGGCGTCGATTTCCTGCAGCGCGTCAAATCGCTGTTCCCCGATACGGTGCGCGTCATGCTGAGCGGCCATACCGAATTTAGTACGGTTTCTGACGCGATCAACAAGGGAGAAATTTTCCGCTTCCTCGCAAAAAGCTGGGACAAGGAGCAGCTGCGGCGTGACATACGCGAGGCATTCGACGTCGCAGTTTCGGGGCGCGGGAAGCTGATCAGCATCAAGGGAGGACGTCCGACGGCCGCCTGAATCAGGCGCAACGCCTGAATATCAGGCAGGCAGAACCGCCGCTGCGACATTGCGGCCTTCGGCGCTCAGGATGTTGTAGGTTCGGCACGCGGCGGCGGTATCCATCGCCTCGAGTCCGATATGCGCCTCAAGCAGGCGGTGCGCGAGCGCGGGCTGCGGAAAACGCAGCGTGGCGCCCGTGCCGAGCAGCACGATTTCAGGCTTGATCGCGAGCAGAAATTCGAAGTGCGATGCGTTTAAGGCGTCAAAATTCGGAACCCGCCAATCTTCGATGACGCGCTCTGGAGTCACCACCAGACTATGCTCATAGCGCACGCCGTTCACCAGCGTGTAGCCGGGGCCATAACCCGTGAACAGGTTTTGGCCGTTCGCGTTCTGGAGGTGGAATTTCATGCAAATCGGATTTGCTGCTCGCGTGCTGCTCAGATAAAATTATACGCTTTTTCACGCCTTTAGCCGCCCTTCCGGCCTGATTGCGCCGGTCACCATGGAAGAATTCGCCCGCATCAAGCGCCTGCCTCCCTATGTGTTCAATATCACGGGGGAGCTTAAGGCGGCTGCGCGCAAGCGCGGCGAGGACGTGATCGACCTGAGCATGGGCAATCCCGATCAGCCCACGCCGCGTCATATCGTCGACAAACTGATTGAGAGCGTGCGGCGCCCCGACACACACCGTTACTCGGTTTCGAAAGGAATTCCGCGGCTGCGGCGCGCGATCTGCAACTGGTACAAGACGCGTTTTGACGTCGAGTTCGATCCCGATTCGGAGGCGATCGTCACAATCGGCTCCAAAGAAGGCATTGCTCACCTCGCGCTGGCGACTCTTGACCGCGGCGACATCGTGCTGGTGCCGAATCCGAGTTACCCGATCCATATCTACGGTCCGGTGATAGCCGGCGCCGACATTCGCCACGTGCCGATGATGGCGGGGGTCGACTTTTTCGAGAATCTGGAGCAGGCGATTCGCGATTCGTATCCGAAGCCGAAAATGATGATCGTCAACTTTCCGGGCAATCCGACGACGCAATGCGTCGAATTGCCGTTTTTCGAGCGGCTGGTCGCAACTGCACGCGAGCACCAGATTTATGTGGTGCACGATCTTGCGTATGCCGACATCGTGTTCGACGGCTATCGGGCGCCGTCGATCATGGAAGTCCCAGGTGCGCGCGATATCGCGGTCGAATTCTTCACGCTATCTAAAAGCTATAACATGGCGGGCTGGCGCGTCGGCTGCATGGTAGGCAACCGCGATCTGGTCACGGCGCTTGCGCGCATGAAGAGCTATCACGACTATGGTACTTTTACGCCGATCCAGGTTGCATCGATCATCGCGCTCGAGGGACCCCAGCAGTGCGTTGAAGACGTGCGCGCCATGTATCAGAAACGCCGCGACGTGATGTGCGCCGGACTACAGGCCGCAGGCTGGCACGTTGACGTGCCAAAAGCGACGATGTACGTGTGGGCAAAGATTCCAGAGCAGTATAAAAAGATGGGGTCACTGGATTTTTCCAAGAAGCTGCTCGCGGACGCAAAAGTCGCGGTTTCGCCGGGTATCGGATTCGGTGAATACGGCGACGATCATGTACGGTTCGCCTTGATCGAAAATGAGGCGCGCACGCGACAGGCATTGCGCGGCATCAAGGAAATGTTGCGCAAAGACGGATTGTTGTAAGAATGATGTCCAAAATGAAGCCGATTAATGTAGGTTTGCTCGGGATAGGTACGGTCGGCAGCGGAACGTTCGAAGTGCTCGCGCGCAACCAGGAAGAAATCACGCGCCGCGCCGGCCGCGGCATCGTGATCAGCATGGTCGCCGACAAGGACTTGAAAAGGGCACGCAGGCTGGTCGCAAAGTCCGCGACCGTGACCGGCGACGCGTTTGCGCTCGTCAATCATCCCGATATCGACATCGTCGTCGAATTGATCGGCGGAAAAACCATCGCGCGGGAATTGACCCTGAAGGCGATCGCGAACGGCAAGCACGTGGTCACCGCCAACAAGGCTCTGCTTGCAACGCACGGCAACGAGATTTTTTCCGCTGCGCGCAGGCACGGAGTGATGGTTGCGTTCGAGGCCGCCGTCGCAGGCGGCATTCCGATCATCAAGGCACTGCGCGAAGGCTTGACTGCCAATCGCATTGAATGGGTGGCGGGCATTATCAACGGCACGAGCAATTTTATTTTGTCCGAAATGCGGGACAAAGGTTTGAGTTTCGACACCGTTTTGAAGGAAGCGCAGCGGCTGGGCTACGCCGAAGCCGACCCGACATTCGATATCGAAGGCGTCGATGCTGCCCACAAGCTCTCCATTATCGCTGCGATTTCGTTCGGCATTCCGATGCGGTTTGACGATGCGTATACCGAGGGCATCTCCAAGCTGACCGCGGCGGATATTCGCTATGCGGAAGAGCTTGGCTATCGCATCAAGCTGCTCGGAATCACCAAGCGCACGGCCGAAGGGATTGAGCTGCGCGTGCACCCGACGCTGATCCCGACGCGGCGTTTGATCGCCAACGTCGAGGGCGTGATGAACGCGATCCTGGTCAAGGGCGACGCGGTGGGCGCAACCCTGTACTATGGCGCCGGGGCGGGAGCTTATCCGACCGCCTCCGCCGTGATCGCCGACCTGGTGGATGTCACGCGCATGCATACCGCCGATCCCGAGCACCGCGTGCCGCACCTTGCGTTCCAGCCGGACCGGATGTCGAGTGTGCCTATTCTGCCGATCGACAAGGTCGAGACCTCGTATTACCTGCGTCTGCGCGTGTTCGATCGGCCCGGCGTGCTCGCCGATATCACGCGCATACTCGCCGACAACCGCATTTCGATCGAAGCCATGGTGCAGAAAGAGCCGCACGAGGGGGAGCAGCAGGCCGATATCATCATGCTGACACACTTGGCGGTGGAGAAGAACGTCAACGCAGCGATTGCCAAGATTGAAAAGCTGCGTGTGGTGGTCGGCAAGATCACGCGCATTCGCATGGAGCAGCTGGGTGCGCATTAACCGCCCTGGTCCATGCGTTACGTAAGCACCCGCGGCAGTAGCGCTGCCGCGGGTTTTTCCGACATCCTGCTCGGCGGCCTGATGGACGACGGCGGGCTCGCCGTGCCTGATGCCTATCCGCGCATCTCCGATGCCGAACTGAACCGGTGGCGGCCGCTCGGCTACCGTGATCTGGCGTACGAGATCATCCGCCTTTACGCCGATGACATTGCCGCGGCCGAGTTGAGGGCGATCATAGACAGTACCTACACCCCTGCCATATTCGGCTCGGAAGACATCACGCCGGTGCGCGAGCTTAGGCACGGTATCTACATACTCGGTCTGTCGCACGGCCCAACGCTCGCGTTCAAAGACATTGCGATGCAATTGCTCGGCAATCTGTTCGAGCATATGCTGACCCGGCGCGGACACGCGCTCAATATTCTGGGCGCGACCTCGGGCGATACCGGATCTGCGGCTGAATATGCGATGCGCGGCAAGCGCGGCATACGCGTGTTCATGCTGTCGCCGCACCGCAAGATGAGCCCGTTTCAGACCGCACAGATGTTCTCGCTGCAGGATCCGAACATATTCAATATCGCGATCCGGGGTGTATTCGACGACTGCCAGGACATCGTCAAAGCAGTCAGCAATGATCTCGCATTCAAGACACGCCATCGCATCGGCACCGTCAATTCGATCAACTGGGCGCGC
>DASYSI010000362.1:0-4373 GCA_036003485.1 Burkholderiales bacterium
GTTTACCGGGGTAAGGAATTGTTTGAGCGCCTGCGAGCGCCGTACTGAGCGCGAGCGCAATCGCCACCGACCCGCAAAGAAATCGCAGCATAGTGACTCCGGACAAGAAGCTATTGAATGACGAAGAGCTCATCGGTGTTGGTGCGGTCCGAGAGCCGCACCGGATCTTTCTCCGTAACCAGCACAAGGTCTTCCAGATGGTAGTGGCAGTAATCGGGATCGACGACGAGCGGTTCCGACGCGATCACCATGCCGGGTACGAGCACGGTTTCGTCCAGAGGCTGGATACGCGGGTTTTCATGCAGCGAGATTCCCGTGCTGTGCCCGCACAGCGAACCCTTGAACGCAGCGCCTGCGGCCTCGATGTCTTTTCGCGCTGCGTGGTAGAGGTCGCACACGCGGGCACCAGGACGCAGTCGCTCCATTGCCCGGTAATGAACGTCACGGGCTTTCTCGTACCAACTGCGGTGGCGCTCGCTCGCGTGTCCCACGACTGCAAGCCGATAGAGGTGAGAGTAATAGCCATGCATCGTCGCGCGCACGTTGACTCGGACCATCTCGTCGGAAGCGAGCTTGCGATTGCCCGCCCAGTAATGCGTGATGAGAATGTTGGGGCCGGTGGCGACGCCCCAGGTCAGATCGCGAAACTCGCCTTTCCCGATCTCGAACAGGCTATCCGACATGACGCGCGCAAGCTTGTGTTCGGAATCGCCGGATTTGGCTGTTTGCAATGCGCGGTTGATGGCTTCGTCCGTGCCGCGAGCCGCCAATCGCAGCGCTTCGATCTCGGGTCCCGTCTTCACCATCCTGGCCTTGTCGAAAGCCGAGTCACAGTGCAGCAGCGTCGCGTTCGGCAGGCGCGAGCCTAGATCCTGAAAGTAATGCTCCGAGATAAATCTTTGCTCGATACCGATACGGCCGCGCGCCAACCCCTTTTCCTGCAGCAACTCGGCTACGCGCTGCATCGGTGACTCCGCAAATTCGGCGTAGGCATGCACATCTTTTACCCAAGAGTATTTTTTTGTCTGACCTTCCTCCTGCTTGGCCACGACCAGCGCCGTCTCTCCATCCGCGGTGATGATACCGACCGCCAGGCGATCGGGGATCAAAACCTGAGTTTGGATTTTCCATCCGCTGAGATAGAAAAAATTCTGCGGTGATGCTACCACAGCGACATCGAGGTCCGCTTTCCGCATTTCCGCCAGAAGTAGCGGCATGTTTACAACTTTGGCCATCCGATTTTCTGCCTTCGTCGTTATTGATCTCAAGATTGGTGGATTTTACCCTGACGGGAATTTTCCATTGCTTCGAACCAGCCATCGCGCCGGGCTGACACGGGACAATGTTGTCACATCAGGCGGATTTCAGTGGCTTTCGCGACCTTCGTCCATTTCTCGATTTCCACCTTGATCAACGCCGCAAACTCTTCCGGAGAGTTCGCGACCAGATCGAGGCCATCTCCAGCGAGCCGTTCCCTGACGTTCGTTGCGCGCAGTATGGCGGTGGTTTCCCGGTGCAACCACGCGATGATTTCCGGTGGCGTCCCCGCCGGCGCGAACAGACCGTACCACTGTATCGACTCGTAGCCGGGCAATCCCGACTCGGAGATGGTCGGGATGTCGGGCGCGGCGGCGGCACGACGCGTGCTGGACACGCCAAGCGCGCGAAGCTTCCCGGCTCGCACCTGGGATATCAGACTCGACATGCTGTCGGTCATCATTGCGACCTGGCCGGCGATCAAATCGATGACCCCCAGCGAGCCGGATTTGTAGGGGACATGGGTCATCCGAATCTGCGCCATGCTCATGAACAGGGCTGTAGCCAGATGCCCGTTGGTTCCGTTTCCCCCTGAAGCATAGAGGATCGGATCCCCCTGGTCCGCGCGTGCCTTCGCGAGAGCGATCATTTCTCGTATCGACTTCACGGGTACGGATGGATGCACGACCATCAAGTTGGGAGTGGAAGCCCCCATCGTAATCGGCGCGAAGTCACGTAATGCGTCATAAGGTAATTTCTGGTAGATCGCCGGAGTAATCGCGAACGCGGACGTACTGAGCAGCAAGGTGTAGCCGTCGGGTTTGGCTCTGGCCACAACCGCGCTACCGATAATAGTGCCGGCGCCCGGCCGGTTATCTACGAAAAACTGTTGTCCCGCGCGTTCAGTAAATTCTTTTGCGAGCACGCGCGAGAAAGTATCGAGTCCGCCGCCGGGCGCGGTGGTCACAATAACGCGTACCGCTTGAGTTGGATAATTGACCTGTGCCTGAGCTGCGGGCAGCGGAGAAACCAGCATCATGCCGGTCGCAACCAGCCGTGTCGCCCTCCATACGTAAGCGTTCAAGAAGGAAAATAGCATCCGAATTTGCGCGATATCCAATCCGCGCGATCTGCGGCAGCACCTATCATCAAGAGCATGCGTCCGCTTCAACCTCGATCTTCGCGTCGAGTCCGGCAAGCGCCATTTCCGCCGCGCGCAGCACGGCACGCGCTTTATTCTGCGTTTCCTCCCACTCGCTTTGCGGCACCGAGTCGGCGACGATGCCGCCGCCGGCCTGCACGTAAAGGTTGCCATCTTTGAGCACCGCGGTGCGGATCGCGATTGCGAGATCCATGTCGCCGTTAAAGCCGAGATATCCGACGGCGCCGGCATAAACACCGCGCTTCGTCGGTTCGAGCTCGTCGATAATCTCCATCGCGCGCACTTTCGGCGCGCCGCTCACCGTGCCAGCCGGAAATGTCGCTTTCATCACCGCGATCGCGTCGAGGTTGGGCTTGAGTTTGCCCTCGACATTCGACACGATGTGCATCACATGCGAATAGCGCTCTATCGTCATATTTTCCGTCACGCGCACCGAGCCCGTCTGCGCGACCCGTCCGATGTCGTTGCGTCCGAGATCCATCAGCATGACGTGTTCGGCGCGCTCTTTCGGGTCCGCGAGCAGGTCCTGCGCAAGCGCCGCGTCTTCTTCCGGTTTTTTGCCGCGCGGACGCGTGCCTGCTATCGGGCGCAGCGTGACGTTGCCGTTCTCGAGCCGTACCAGGATTTCGGGCGATGCGCCGACGACATGGAAATCGCCGTAGTTGAAGAAAAACATGTAGGGCGACGGGTTAAGCGCACGCAAGGCGCGATACAACGCGAGCGGGCTCGCGCCAAAAGGCTGGCTCATGCGCTGCGACAGCACCACCTGCATGACATCGCCGTCGAAAATGTAACGTTTGGCACGCTCGACCGCCTTAAGGTACGGCGCCTCGCCGAATTCCGAATGAGCGCGCTGCGAATTTGCCGGCGGCGCGGGCGGGATTGTCAGCGGGCAGCGCAGCGCCTGCAGCAGCTCCTTCAGGCGCTCGCGACCGCGCCGATAAGCGCCCGCAACCGCAGGGTCGACATACACGACGAGGTAAAGCTTGCCGGACAGGTTGTCGACGACCGCGAGCTGTTCGGATACCAACAGCATGATGTCGGGCACGCCCAACGGATCGGGCTTAGTGCTCGCGCCGAGCTTTTTCTCGATATAGCGGATCGTATCGTAGCCGAAGTAACCGACGAGTCCGCCGCAGAATCGCGGCAGATCGGGCTGCTCGACCGCCTTGAAACGCATCTGGTACTGCCGGATGAACTGCAGCGGATCGTCGGCGCGCGTGCAGCGCTTCGGCTCGCCTTGCGCGAATTCGCTGCATTCGTTGCCGCGCACTTCAAGACGCGATTCCGCGGCGAGGCCGATGAACGAATAACGGCCAAAACGCTCGCCGCCGACGACCGATTCGAGGAGGTAAGTATAAGGCTGGTTGGCAAGCTTCAAATAGACCGACAACGGCGTATCGAGGTCGGCAAAGGTTTCGAGCACGAGCGGGATGCGGTTATAACCCTCGGCCGCAAGCTGGTTGAACTGTGACTCTGTCATGACTCCACTCCATGAAAAATCTCATAACCGAAAGAACCGGCGACTACGCGCGCCAGCGTGCCGAACCGCCGCGCTGCGGACGCCAGCGGCCGGTGGAGCGCAGGTTCGTTCTTTCCGTTTGGGTGTGGCTCATGACTATGTTGACTTGGTTATGAGTTTGACGGCCTCGGATAACGTTTCCACTATAGCATCAACATCGAGCGCGCGCACATCGGCGCCCTCGTTGTAACCATAGGGCACGCAAAAAACCGGGCACCCTGCCGCGCGCGCAGCCTGGGCGTCATTCAACGAGTCGCCGATCATCAGCATCTCGCGCGGCGCGATGCCGAAATGGCCGCATGCATGCGTAAGCGGCAGCGGATCCGGTTTCTTGCGCGGCAGCGTATCGCCGGCGATCACGATCGAAAAATAATCCGCGAGCCGCATCTGACTGAGCAGCGGAAGCGTGAAACGCTCGGACTTGTTGGTCAC
>DASYSI010000363.1:0-16517 GCA_036003485.1 Burkholderiales bacterium
GCGACGACATAACGCTGTCGTTGCTGCAGCGCGAACCGCATTGGGTGCTCGCGCGCAGCGACCAGAAATTCGAATATCAGCTGCCTGGCGCGATCGCGCAGCGTCTGCTCGCGCCGCCCGCCGCCGACAACGCGAAGTAACGATGCCCGAGCTGCCGGAAGTCGAAACCACACTGCGCGGGCTCAAGCCGCATCTTGAAGGCGAGCGCATACGGACCGCTGTGATACGCAAGCGCGCGCTGCGCTTGCCGATCACACGTAACCTGCCGCGATTGATAGCCGACGCGACCGTACGTGCGATCGTCCGCCGCGGCAAGTATCTGCTGTTCGACTGCGGCCACGGCTCGCTGATCGTGCACCTTGGCATGTCGGGACGGCTGTGGCTCGTCAACGCCACAACGCGACCAGAAGCGCACGATCATTTCGATCTGATCATGGCAAGCGGCGCAGTGATGCGGTTGCGCGATCCGCGCCGCTTTGGCCTCGTGTTATGGCACACGGGCGAAGTGCTAACGCATCAGCTGTTAAAGGATATGGGGCCCGAACCGCTCGGCGCGGAATTCGACGCAGCATGGCTGTATCGCGAAACGCGCAATCGAAGCGCCGCGATCAAGCAGGCGCTGATGGACAGCCACCTCGTCGCCGGGATCGGAAATATCTACGCCAACGAGGCGCTGTTCCAGGCCGGCATCAATCCCAAAACGCCGGCGCGCCGCATCGGGCCCGAACGCTGTGCGCTGCTGGTCAGAAAAATCCGGGCTACGCTCGAACTCGCAATCGGCGCCGGCGGTTCGAGCCTGCGCGATTACGTCGGCAGCGACGGCCGCGCCGGCAATTTTCAAAAGCACTTCCTGGTCTACGACCGCGCCGGATTGCCGTGTTTCAACTGCGGCGCGCCAGTGCGGGCTTTCGCGCAGGGTCAGCGCTCGACGTTCTATTGCCCGCGTTGCCAGCGGTGACGTTGGTGAGGCGTTAGGAGTGAGGAGTGAGGCGAAACATCAATGAGCTCGGGGTTACGCCTAACCCCTCACGCTTCACGCCTCACCGGTCTTTAAGCGTCAAGCGCAAATATTTCTCGTGCAATTGCTCGTGCGTCTCGACATAGTCTGGATTCAGCGGAATGCAATCGACCGGGCATACGGCAACGCACTGCGGCTTGTCGTGGTGTCCGACGCATTCGGTGCATAGCGCGGGGTCAATCACGTAGATTTCCGCGCCCGCTGCGATCGCGTCGTTCGGGCATTCCGGCTCGCATACGTCGCAGTTGATGCATGCGTCTGTGATCATCAATGCCATGGTATCGCCGTGGATTACTTGCCGCCCATCTGCTTGATTTTCGCCTGCAGACAGCCGGCGACATGCGTTGATACGAACTTGCTGACATCGCCGCCGAGAATCGAGATTTCACGCACAATTGTCGCCGACACAAACATGAATCGCTCGCCCGGGGTCAAAAACATCGTTTCAACGTCAGGGTAAAGATCACGGTTCATGCCAGCGAGCTGGAATTCGTGCTCGAAATCCGACGCCGCTCGCAGTCCGCGCACCATCACTTTCGCCCGATGTTCCTGAGCGAATTTCATCAGCAGTCCGGAGAAGCCGACTACTGTGACGTTGCTGCACTCGGCGAGCGCCGTTTTCGCCATCGAAACCCGCTCCTCGAGAGTAAAGAATGGCTGCTTGGCGCGGCTGTCGGCCACCGCGACTATCACCTGGTCGAATATTTTGGCGGCGCGGCGCACCAGATCTTCGTGTCCGAGCGTGATCGGATCGAAAGTGCCCGGATATACGGCTTTAAGATTCATGGCCTGTCCACTTCAGCAATTGATAAGTCACCGCACCCGCGCGGCCGCTGCGCCATACCGTCCATTGCGGCGAAAGCGCGAGCGCCCGCGGCGCTTCGATATGGACCATGGCGCCACCAGCCAGCCGCGCGATCAGCGCAGGAAGCACTCGCGACAGATAATCGGCACGAAACGGCGGATCGAGGAATACAACGTCATAGAATCCATCGTCAGCGCGCAGGAATTCTAACGCATCTGAACGTTTGAGTTCCACCGCCCCGGCGTCAAGCGCGGCGGCATTCGCCCGCAACGCGCGAAATGCGGCGGGATCACGCTCGACCATCACCACGCGCTTTGCGCCACGCGAAGCAGCCTCGAATCCGAGCGCGCCGCTACCCGCAAACAGGTCGAGACAGGTTTTGCCGCTGAGATCCTGCCCGAGCCAGTTGAAAAGCGTCTCGCGCGCCCGGTCTGGCGTTGGGCGCAAATCGATTCGCGGCGGAAATGAGATCAGCCTGCTGCGCCAGCTCCCGCCGATTATCCTGACCTGATTTCGACCCATGATAGACCGACGCCGTAACGCCGGCGCGGCATCCACGTGTTCAGCTATTTCGGACCGAGCGCAGCTTCATCGGCGCCGACGATCACCGTCGCCATATGCTCGGGATCAACGCGGCGCGCGAACGCATTGCGGATATCGGCGAGCGTGACTTTCTCGACGTTGGGAATGAAATCGTCAAGATACGTCAGCGGCAGCCGATAGAAACCGATTGCACCGAGATAATCGAGAATCTTGCGGTTGCTGTCGATGCGCAGCGCAAAACCGCCGACGATATTTTGCTGCGCCTTCTTCAGTTCGTCCGCGGTCGGCCCCTTGGCGAGAAATTCCTTGAGCGTCGCGCGCACGACCGCGAGCGCCTCGGCTGCCTGGTCGCGGCGCGTCTGCAGGCCGATTACAAACGGACCTCTTTCCTTGAGAGGCGAAAAATAGCTGTACGCCGAATAGGCGAGGCCGCGCTTCGAACGCACTTCCTCGGTAATGCGCGACACGAAGCCGCCGCCGCCCAATATGTAGTTACCCACGAACAGAGGAAAATAATCCGGGTCGTCGCGCCGGATGCCGGGAGCGCCAATCAGCAGATGGCTTTGTGTTGCCGGGTGTGCGACGGCACGCATTTCAGAGCGTGCCAAATCCGGCACCGGGGGAATTACCGCCGGTGTGCTCGAACGCGGCAGCCCGGCGGTGAGCTGGTTCGCGAGCGCCTCCGCCTCGCCGCGGCCGATGCTGCCGATGATTGCCACCACCGCCTGATCGGCCGTGTAATAACTGCGGTAAAACCCGCTCACATCGTCGCGCGTAAGCGTCGCAATCGTTGCGGGCTCGCCCGCGCTGCGCAAACCATAAGGATGGTTGCCGTAAATCAGCGCATTGAAATTCCTGTTGAGTATGACTTCAGGCTTGGTATCGGCTTCCTTGATCGCGGCGATGATGCGCGTTTTTTCGCGCTCGAGCACCGCAGGCGGAAACTCGGGATGCTGCAGCACGCGCGCGAAGACATCGATTGCCTGCTTGAACTCGTCGGGGCTCGTCAGCGTGCGCAGCGACACGCCGGCGCGATCGCTGTCGAAGCGGCCTCCAAGCTGCGCGCCCGTATCTGCCATGCGGCGCGCGATTTCATCTTCCGTTAGACCGCCGGCGCCGAGCCTGAGCGTGTTCGCCGTCAGTGCAGCCAGGCCGGACTTTGCGCGCGTATCGAATACGGAGCCGGCCGGAAAATCAACGCTCACATCGAGCATCGGCAAATCGCGGGTTTCGACGAAATAGACACGCGCGCCGTTTTGGGTCTGCCAGTGCTGAATCGGCAACAACGCATACGCAGGCGCCGCCGCGGCAAATGCGAACAACAAGCCCAGCAGATATCGCAGTTTATTGCGCATGGCGCAGTCCTTTCGGCGCAGCGGCGGGAGTGCGGTCAAGCGGCTGCGGATCCAGCACTGCGATGGTAAGACTGTCGTCGACCAGATATTTTCGCGCCACCTCCTGCACCTGCGCCGCTGTCACCTGCTGCAGCTTGCGGATCATGAGATCGATGGTCTGGTGCGGATAACCTGCGATTTCAAGCGAGCCGATCTGCATCGCCTGGAAGTAAATAGAATCGCGCTGAAACACATGTGCGGCTACAACCTGCGCCTTGACGCGTTTGAGCTCCTCCTCGGTGACGCCATCACTGACTATTTTGGCGAGTTCGCGCCGCAGCCCCTGCTCGAGCTCGGCCACGGTCCTGCCGGTAGCCGGAACTCCGCTCACCGCGAACAGGCCGGGGCCGCGCGCGGTGCTGTCGTAGCTCGCGTCAACCGCGTTGGCGATTTTCTCACCGCGCACGAGCGAGCTGGTAAGACGCGCCGCTTCGCTCCCATCGAGTACCCCTGCAAGCATCTCTAGCGCGTAAGGTTCGGTGTCCTTCTCGGGATCGCGTAGCATCGGCGCGCGATAGGCCATGACCAGAGATGGCAGCTCGGCTGGCGCTTTTACCGTCACGCGCCGAATACCGCGCTGCTCGGGTTCATCCTGTGGCTTGCGCTCGGGCAACATTTTTGACTTGATCGCGCCAAAATATTTGTCAGCGAGCGCAAATACCGCCTTGGGATCGACATCACCGGCCACTACGACGATTGCATTGTTCGGCGCATACCAGTGCTCGTACCACCGCTTGGCGTCCAGAAAAGTCATGCTTTCGAGATCGCTCATCCAGCCGACAACCGGTGCGTGGTACGGGTGTGCGATGAAAGCAGTCGCCATCAATTGCTCGTTGAGCAGCGCCTGGGGTCTGTCTTCGGTGCGTAAGCGCCGTTCTTCCATGACGACTTTGATCTCTTTCTCGAACTCCTCCTTCGACAGCACGAGATTCGCCATGCGATCGGCCTCGAGACGAAACGCGAGTGGCAGCTGCGATTTGTGCAATTGCTCGTGGTAACCGGTCGCGTCCTTGCCGGTAAATGCATTTTCGCGGCCGCCCGCCGCGGCGACGATTTTCGAAAACTCGCCGCCGGGCACTGCTGTGGTGCCCTTGAACATCATGTGCTCGAGCACGTGCGCGACCCCCGTGGTGCCGTTGACTTCGTCGATGCTGCCGGCCTTGTACCACACCATGGAGACCACGGTCGGCGCGCGGTGATCTTCCTTGACGATCACACGCAGCCCATTAGCAAGCTTGTGCTCGTGTGTTTGTGCCACGGCCTGTGCCGCCGCAAGCATCAGCACGAGCAGCGCAGCCGCGCGGGTGCGCAGCGTGTCGTTAAAAAATCGGATCGACATGCATAATCCTGAAAGTGACAATGACGGATAGCCCGGAAAATGCTTTCGGGCTAGAATTTTATGTTATTTGTCGTTGTAGCGCTCGGTACGTTGTTACGCTTGATCGTTAATGTGTCAATTGGCGTGCGCGGCAAAAACCAATCGTGCACGTCACGCTCTAAGACTCTACTGTCTATGTTTAGTTTCCCGAAGTCTGCCGGTAAGGCTGGTGCGAGCTGGGGCCAGCGCCTGAAACACGGCCTCGCGCGCACGCGCGCGCTGCTGAATACGGATCTCTCCGACTTGTTCAGTGGCGGCAAGATCGACGAGGCGTTCTTCGAGCAACTTGAAACGACGCTGCTCGCGGCCGACGTTGGCGTGTCGGCAACCGGTTTTCTGATCGACCGTTTGCGCGAACAGGCGCGCCGCGCGGGCTACAGCGAGCCAAAACAACTGAAAGGAGCGCTGCGCGCCGCGCTGCTCGAGTTGCTGCGGCCGATCGCGCAGCCGCTCGATGTGTCAACGCACAAGCCATTCATCATCATGCTCGCGGGCGTGAACGGTGCGGGTAAAACGACTTCAATCGGCAAAATCGCGAGCTACTACCAGCAAGCCGGCAAGTCGGTTCTGCTCGCCGCCGGAGACACGTTTCGCGCCGCCGCGCGCGAACAACTGCAGATATGGGGGGAACGCAACAACGTGGCGGTGATCGCACAGCAGTCGGGCGACGCTGCCGCGGTGATCTTCGACGCAATTAGCGCCGCGCGTTCGCGTGGTATCGATATCGTGCTTGCAGACACCGCCGGCCGCCTGCCGACGCAGCTGCACCTGATGGATGAAATCAAGAAAGTAAAGCGTGTCATCGCAAAGTCCGCGCCTGGTGCACCGCACGAAATCCTGCTGGTGCTCGACGCCAATACCGGCCAGAATGCGCTGAATCAAGTCCGCGCGTTCGACGCGGCGCTCGGCGTTACCGGATTGGTAATGACGAAGCTCGATGGCACCGCCAAGGGCGGAGTGATCTGCGCGATCGCGCATTTGCGATCGAATACCGCCCAACAAAAGCCCATACCGCTGCGTTTCGTCGGCGTCGGTGAAACGCTCCAAGATTTGCGGCCGTTCAATGCCGAAGAGTTCGTCGATGCCTTACTCGATTGATGCCGTGAGGCGAGAGGCGTTAGGCGTGAGGCGGAAAACCGATATACCGGAGTTCCGCTTTTTGCGCCTCACTCCTCACTCCTCACGCCTCACGGTTTTATGATTTCCCTCAGCCATGTTTCCAAGCGTTACCCCGGCGGCCACCAAGCATTGCGCGACGTCGGCTTCACGATCGAGGCCGGCGAGCTGACATTCATCACCGGCCCTTCCGGCGCCGGCAAGTCCACGCTGCTGAAACTGCTGGTCGCGATCGAGCGCCCGACTTCCGGCACCATTCTGGTTAATGGCCAGAACGTCGGCGCGCTGAAACCGCGTGCGGTGCCGTTCCTGCGCCGCAATTTCGGCCTGGTGTTTCAGGACCACAAGCTCCTGTTTGATCGCAACGTTTTCGACAACGCCGCGCTGCCGCTGCAAATCGCGGGCTACGCGGCGAAGGACGTTGCGCGACGCGTTCGCGCAGCGCTCGACAAGGTCGGACTGCTCGCACACGAAAAGGCCCTGCCGATCACGCTGTCCGGAGGAGAACAGCAGCGCTTGTGCATTGCGCGCGCGATCGTGCACCGTCCTGCGATCCTGCTCGTCGATGAGCCGACCGGCAACCTCGACGCGGAATATGCAGCGGAGATCGGCGATATGTTCCGCTCGTTCAATCAAGTCGGCGTGACCGTTGTCATCGCGACCCACGACGAGGCGTTGCTCGCTCGCCTGGCGCCACGCGTTATCTGCCTGAAACACGGTGCGCTGGCGGCATGAGTGCCTGGCTTGCACAGCATGGCCGCAGCCTTGCCGCGACGCTCGCGAGATTTGCGCGTACTCCGCTTGGCAGCACGTTCAATATTCTGGTGATGGGTGTCGCGCTCTCGCTGCCCGTCGGATTTTATCTTTTGATCGACAACCTGCAGGCATCGTCGCGTCAGCTCACGATCGATCCGCAGATAAGCGCATTCATGGCGCTTAACGCAAGCAGCGCCGAAGTCGCACAGATCGAGGCCCGGCTTAGACAGAACCCGCGCGTTCAGCGCTTCCGCTTCGTATCCCGCGACCAGGCATTGCTCGAGCTCAAACAATCGAGCGGGCTTGCCGACGTCGTCGAGAGTCTGCCGCAGAATCCGCTGCCCGATGCCTTCATCATCAACGCCAGGGACGGTACGCCAGAGGGGCTCGAAGCGCTGCGCGACGAGATCAAGCAATGGCCGCGCGTCGCGCACGTGCAGCTCGACGCGGCATGGGCGCAGCGGCTGGACGCGACGTTGCGGCTCGGGCGCTGGGTGGTCGCGATCCTCGGCGGATTACTCGCGCTCGCGCTGATTGCAGTCACTTTCAACACGATTCGTCTGCAAGTGCTGACGCGGCGCGACGAAATCGAAGTGATCAAGCTGATCGGCGCCACCGACGCTTTCATACGCCGCCCGTTTCTGTATTACGGAACGCTGCAGGGCGGCGCGGGCGGCGTGGTGGCATGGTTGATCGTCACGGGCGCCGTGTATCTCGTGAACCGTAATCTGGGGGAGTTGTCACACTTGTACGCGTCTTTATTGCAGCTCCAATACCTAGCGCCCGGCGACAGCCTTAAGCTATTGATTTTCCCGGCCGCGCTGGGTTGGCTCGGCGCTTGGTTATCGGTGGATCGCCACTTGGCCTTGATCGAGGCAGAATCCAATAAGTAACTGTTCATACTGTCTATTATTGCGACCGCGAAGCACGCTAAATTGGAACTTTAGACCCTTTTGGCACTCATATCGGTGGAGTGCTAAAATCATGACTGAAGGGGACTTAAAAAATGACTAGCTACGCCTTACCCATACCATCGGCAACTGGAAGTCTGGATAGCTATATTCAGACCGTCAATCGGTTTCCTATCTTGTCGCAGCAAGAGGAAACGGATGCGGCGCGCCGGTTTCGCGATCACGAGGATCTCGATGCGGCACGCGAGTTAATTGTGTCGCATTTGCGTGTCGTGGTGTCGATCGCGCGCGGATATCTAGGCTATGGATTGCCGCAAGCGGACCTGATCCAGGAAGGCAACATCGGCCTGATGAAGGCCGTGAAGCGTTTCGACCCTGAGCGCGGCGTTCGGCTGGTATCGTTCGCGGTGCATTGGATCCGCGCAGAAATGCACGAATTTATCCTGCGCAACTGGCGTGTCGTCAAAATTGCGACCACTAAAGCGCAGCGCAAGCTCTTTTTCAATCTGCGCAGCATGAAACCGGGCATGAACACGCTCAGCAACGATGAAGTGCAGGCGATGGCGAAACAATTGGGTGTCAAACCCGCGGAAGTTGTTGAGATGGAAACGCGCCTTGGAGGACAGGACGTTTCGCTGGAACCGCTCAACGATGACGTAGAGGAAAAAAGCTATGCGCCGATTGCCTATCTGACCGATTCCGCTGCTGAGCCCAGCCGCGTAATCGAGCACGAGCAGAATGCGCGCCTCAAAGGCGAGGGCCTCAACCAAGCACTCACGAGTCTCGATCCCCGCAGCCGCCGTATCATCGAAGCACGCTGGTTGCGTGAGCAGAATCAGGCCACTCTGCATGATCTTGCCGCGGAATTCGGCGTGTCCGCCGAGCGAATCCGGCAGATCGAGAATAAAGCGATGCAGAAAATGCGCGGCGTGATCGACACCGCGGCAGCGGCAGGTTGATCGATCGATAGCGGCGCGAACTTTGCGGCGTTTATTTTCGGGTCGGGATTGAGATTACGGCTGCCCGGGCGGGCAGCCGGATGCTATTTGTCCGAAATCCGGGGTTCAGCGCATACGCATCCAGAATGACGTCCCGTTCTGCCATGATGCGTCCTTCTTTTTACTGCGAACCTGCTGCAGCAAGGACCCGCCCAAACCTTGACTCGCCGCATAGAACACCGGCAGACTGATTTCAAAGCGCTGCGTGCCCGCCAGCAAATAGCATGCGAGTAAATACTGCTCAGAGTAGTAGCGGCCGATCCAATCTTCCGGATAATCGTGCGGCAGAAAGACATCGTGGACGCCGACTATCACGCCGCTCGCCAATTGCGGCAAGATCTCGCAGAAAAATACCGTAACATCCGAATTCATGTACGACCGGTGCGAGCTGTCGACGAAAACGATGTCGTCCGTGCCGAGCGCGCTAAAAGTCTCAAGAT
This sequence comes from Burkholderiales bacterium, assembly GCA_036003485.1. Taxonomy (GTDB): domain Bacteria; phylum Pseudomonadota; class Gammaproteobacteria; order Burkholderiales; family SG8-41; genus PALSA-1004. The sequence continues at coordinate 9,360 of DASYSI010000363.1, forward strand.
TGCATTGTTCCAGTGGCTTGCGGACAATCTCGCTGCACAAGGGGTCGACTTCCGCGCGCGGCTGCGGATCGATTGAAATGATCCTGGTTTGGAGATTATGGTCGGCAATGGCGCGCGCCACGAACTTGGTGGAATTCCCGGAACCGATTTCAATATAGCGACGCGGGCGCTTCAGCGCCACCAGACAATATAGCGCGACCGCATCGAGCACCGGCATCCAGACATTGTTCCAGTGCGGCGCGCCGGGTTCTTGCGGGTTGCTATCGAAGGCGATTTTATCGAGCCATGGTAGATAGTGCTCGAACGCCTGCAACGTCTCGCGATAGCGCTCGACGGCGGCTTCAAGAATTGCGCTGATTCCGGCGTGCGGTGACCAGCGCGGCCGCGAGTCGAGGCGGGTATCGAGCGTGATCGAAAAATCCTTGCTTTCGACCGCCTGCCGCAGGCACTCGTCGCCTTCGGTTTTCCTTCCGCTGCGCTGCGCGAGAATGGCGAGCAGCATCAGTGCGTCGCGATGGCCTGGAACCGAGTGTAGTATTTGCCGGCACAGAACTTCTGCCGTATCGTAGCGTGCGGTCTGGTAATGGTAGCAGGCTATCTTGTATGCCTGCTCGGCCGTATGTTTTGCCATTTGAGCGCTAACCGGCCTGCAGCAGCAGCCGTATGTCGTGCAGCAGCGGCTGCGCTCCCTGCCCATATTGCGCGAATAGGCGCACGCGGCCGCTTGTATCGTAGAGGTATGACCCGGCCGAATGATCGACCGAGTAGCCGCCGTCTTTGAGCGGCTGCTTCTGGTAAACGATCTTGAATTCTTTCGCGGTACGCGCAGTGGCTTCGGCATCGCCGTACAGTCCGAGAAAGCTTGGATGAAATGCCGGCACATACCGGGACAGCACTTCCGGAGTGTCACGCTCGGGATCGACGGTGATGAACAGTACCTGCAGCCGTTCGGCGTCCTTGCCTAGCTCTTTCATGACCAGCGCCAGCTCGCCCATTGTGGTCGGGCACGCGTCTGGACAACGCGTATAGCCGAAAAAAATCGCCACCACCTTGCCCTTGAAATCGGCGATCGTGCGCGGCTTGCCGTTGTGGTCGATCAGCTGAAAATCGCGGGCAAACTGGGCGCCCGTGATATCGGTAAGCTGGAACGCCGGCGCTTTCGGGGAGGAATCGCAGCCGGCGAGCAACACCGCGATCCCCAGCAACGACGCGATCGCAATGCGTTTCATGCAATCAAAAAGTAAAGTAATGATCGATCAGCAATGCCGAAAATAACAGGGTCAGATACACGATCGAATACCGGAATGTCGTCTGTGCAAGACGATCGCTGTAGGCGCGATAGATTTTGATCGCATAGTACAGAAATACGGCATCGAGTACGACTGCTGACATGATGTAGATCAGCCCGCTCATGCGGGTGGCGAACGGCAGCAGCGTCACGGCGACCAGAATTACGGTATAGAACAATACGTGCAGCCGGGTAAACTTGTCGCCGTGAGTGACGGGCAGCATTGGCACACCGGCCTTGGCGTATTCGAGCCTGCGGTAGAGCGCGAGCGCCCAGAAATGCGGGGGCGTCCACGCGAAAATGATCAGGAATAGGAGCAGCGCCTGGTACGAAATGTCCCCGGTCACTGCCGCCCATCCGAGCACCGGCGGCATCGCCCCTGACGCGCCGCCGATCACGATGTTTTGCGGCGTCATCGGCTTCAGCACGACGGTGTACACGACCGCGTAGCCGATGAACGTGGCAAGCGTCAACCACATCGTCAGCGCGTTGACCTCGACATAGAGTAGTGTCAGTCCGAGGCCGCCAACGATTGCCGCAAATACGAGCGTCTGCGCCGGAGTGAGCTCGCCGCGTGGCAGCGGCCTGCCGCGAGTGCGCGCCATCAACGCGTCGATCTTCTGCTCTACCAGGCAATTGATGGCTGCAGCTGCGCCGGCTACCAGCGCTATCCCCACGGTGGCCGCCAATGCGGTTGCCGCAAACCGCGCGCCGAGTACGCCAAAGGGCACGGCGAGAAACATGCCGATTACCGCACAGAACACGATCAGCATCACCACACGCGGCTTGGTCAGCGCCAGAAACTGCGACAGTCGTGTGCTCGTCTGCTGCCAGGTCAGGGAAGTCATTTACTCTGGGGTGCGGTTGCGGAAAAGAGCGAAGTTTATCACTGTGAGCATCACCAACATAGCGGCGGCAGCGCCGTTATGCGCAACTGCAACCGGGAGCGGCAAACCCGACACTACATTTGCAACGCCCAGGCAAACTTGTATCAGCAGCAACAGTAATAGCAGCGCGCCATGGCGCGTAAAACCCGCGGTACTGATCAGCACACCGGCAAACGCACCGATATACAGGAAGGTCAGCAGCGCGCCGACACGGTGCGTCCAGTGGATGGCAGTGAGCGCCTCAAACGACAGCGGCGCCCCGGTTGCGGTCATGCCGAGCTCGCGCACGAACTGGAAACCGTGCCGAAAATCCATATCGGGCAACCATACGCCGTGACAGGTCGGAAAGTCTTGACACGCGAGCGCTGCATAATTAGCGGCCACCCAGCCGCCGAGCGCGATCTGGCATGCCACGATAACGAGTCCGAGTACCGCCCATGGCCGCAGCCGCTTCGCTCGCGCCGCGAGCAGCACGCGAGCACTGCCTTGCGGCAGCCGATTTGTACGAGTACTGCCTTGCGGCAGCGCAAGCTGACGCAGCGCGAGCCACGTCAGCAGGCCGAGCGTGGCCATGCCGCCCAATAGATGCAGCGTGACGATCATCGGCTTTAACAACAGTGTCACGGTCCACATGCCAAGTGCCGCCTGCAACGCCGCCAGCGCGACGATTGCAGTCGGCAGCAACGGCGATTGGCGCAGCGCGCGACGCTGCAGCCATGAGATTGTCAGGATTGCCAACAGCAACACACCGAGCGTGCCGGCGAGATAGCGGTGAAAAAGCTCTTTCCACGCTTTGCGAGTTTCGATCGGCCGGTCCGGAAACGCCTTTTCGGCACGCTCGACTTCATGCGCCTCCCCCGGCACGCCAACCCAGTGACCGTAGCATCCCGGCCAGTCGGGACAGCCGAGCCCGGCGTTCTGCAATCGCACATAGGCGCCCACAATCACCACGATGAAAGCGAGTAGAACCGCGCTAAAAACCAAGCGGCGGAACATCAGCCGATCCTCGAGATTTTGAGCAGACGCGCGAGATCCTTGATGATCCCGGCCGGATCGGCGTCACGCGCGTAACGCAGCACCAGGTTACCGAGCGGATCGATAACATAAATGTGGTCGGCCGGCGAGCGCGCGGCCGGCAATTGCCTGAGCAGCTCGCTGCCGGCCGCGCGTACGATCCAGGTGCCCGCGTAAGCGCTCACCACGTCAGCGGACGGCGTCACATCGTCGCTGAGCAGCCACGCGCGCTCGATACGCTCCATATCCTTGCCCTGTGTCAGACGCAACTGGCGCAAAGTAAAAAGCTTACGCCGGCAGAACTCATCGCAGCCGCCTGCATCCACCATCAACAGGATCCACTTTCCCTTAAGGCGGCTCAATTGAAACGGCGCGCCATCCGCAAGCTGAAGACGCGCTTCGGGCAACGGCCGCGTTTGCATCAGCTCGCCGTAATTGGTATGAGCCTGGGGGCGCGCGAGATAGAAGGCGAGGTAAGAAGCAATCACCGGTGCGGCGCACAGCGCGCCGATCAGCCATAGGTTAATCCGGTTGCTTCGCACGTTTTCTGACATGGCTGAACAGATAGAAGATCAGGATCGCCGCGGCAAGTGTGAACCACTGAAACGCGTAGCCGTAATGTCTTTCGATGCCGAGATCGGGCGCGCCCCATTCGCGCTTGAGCCCGTCACCCAAATCGTTCTCCTGCTCGATCACGACCGGCTGAATCGCAATCGGCACCGCCGCGCGGTAACGCTCGAGTGTCAGGTTCTGCCACACCTTGCCTTCAGTGACCGTATTCGAGAGCTCGAGATAGCGCCGACTTGGCAGTGTCGCCAAACCTACGACCGTCACCATCCCCGACGCTGTCGCTACTTGAGGCAATTGGCTGCGCGTGTCGGTCGCCGCGACCCAGCCGCGATTGACGAGGACGTAACGCTCGCTGTCTCCTATCCTGAGCGGCATTAGCACGTGGTAGCCGACGACGCCGTGCAATACACGATTATCGATGAATACCGCATATTTCGGCTCGAACCGGCCGCGCACCTCGACCCGGCGCCAGGCAACGTCTTCGGAGCTGATCGCGCTCGCAGGCAGCGCAATCGGCGCATCGCGATTTGCCGCCATTATGCGCTGCGCGAGCGCTGATTTCTCGCTCCCACGGTTAAGCTGCCAGTTGCCGAGCGCGAGTGTCAATACGATCCCCGCAAGCGCAGCAAGCGTCGGCCATAACGATGGCTTGAATTGCAGTTTGGGCATCGAATAACCCGGTGGAAAGCGGGCAGCGCCTGGGCTACACTCGTAACTGAACCGGGCCAACCGTGAAAATCATCGTCATCCTGTTTATCGTCCTGATCCTTGGCAGTCTCGGCTCAGCGCTGTATTTCCTGGTCAAGGACAAAGGCGCGTCAACGCGGACCGTGAAGGCCTTGACGTGGCGCGTGGTGCTTTCGATCACCCTCTTCGCGCTGCTGATGCTGGGATTCCACTTCGGATTCATCACGACCAAACTCTAGAAAAAAAACGCCGCACCTGAAGTGCGGCGCCGATCTGCCCTGACGATTTTCTGCGCCGATAGGGCTGCGCCTTCTTACAGCCAGTAAACCATAATGAACAGCATAAGCCATACCACGTCGACGAAGTGCCAGTACCACGCTACACCTTCGAACCCGAAGTGGTGCTCGGCCGTGAAGTGGCCGGCGATGCTGCGCCCCAGAATGACAATCAGCATTAAAGTGCCGATCGTCACGTGAAACCCGTGAAACCCCGTCAACATGAAAAACGTTGCGCCATAAGCCCCGGTCGTCAGCTTGAGGTTGAATTCAGAATAGGCATGGCTGTATTCATACGCCTGGAAACCGAGGAACGTCATGCCAAGCGCGATGGTCAGGATCAGACCGATGATGAGCTGCGAGCGGTTGTTCTTGAGCAGTCCCCAGTGAGCCCACGTCACCGTCGCTCCCGAAGACAGTAAAATCAGGGTATTGAGCGCCGGGATGCCCCACGCGCCCATGGGCGTGAATTTTTCGGCCAGCCCCGGGCCGGCGGTTGGCCACTGCGCGATGAAATCCGGCCAGATCAGCTTATGGTCGAGATCGCCAAGCCATGGGACCGCCAGCACGCGCATGTAAAACAGCGCGCCAAAAAAAGCCGCGAAAAACATGACTTCGGAAAAAATAAACCAGCTCATGCCCCAGCGGAATGAAAGGTCGACCTGCTGGTTGTACTTGCCGCCTTCGCTTTCGTGAGCGACGGTGCCAAACCATCCGAACAACATGTAAACCAGAATGCAAACGCCCGCAATCAAGACGAATTTGCCCCATGGCGCGTCATTGATCCATAAGGCGGTGCCGGAGGCCATGCAAAGCAGCGCGGCCGAACCGAAGATCGGCCAACGCGAAGGGTCCGGAACGAAATAACGCGCAGCTTGGCTCATCATGGTGCTCTCCCTCGTATTCCTTGAATGTCCGGCCGTCAGCGGAGGATGAAATGCACCAGCGTGACGAGACTCAAGACAAAAATTATCGCTCCGATAATACCGGCGACGATTACTTGCAGCGGTGAAAGCGACACCGCGTCCTTCTCGTATTCCGCGCGCTTGCGAATGCCGAAGAAAGACCAGAATACCGCTTTCGCCACCTGCAGCGGCGTTGCTTTCGGCGGCTTTTGCACTTCGCCCGCGTTCATCAACCGGCTTTCCCCGCCGTGCCTTCGACCTCGAAAAACGTGTACGACAAGGTAATCGTATTGACGTCGTCCGGCAGCCCTTTTTCGATTACGAAAACCACCGGCATCTGCCGCGCTTCACCGGGCTGCAGTGTCTGCTGCGTGAAGCAAAAGCATTCGAGCTTCTTAAAGTAACGCACGGCAAGCTGCGGTCCGTAGCTCGGAATCGCCTGGCCGGTGACGGTGCGGTCCGAAGTGTTTCTGATCTCATACATCACGGTGGTCAATTCACCGGGATGAATCCGCGTGCTTGTCTGCAGCGCACGGAACGTCCATGGCAAATTGTTATGTGAATTGGAGTCGAACTCGACCGTGATGAAACGCGACGCATCGATCTGCGTGTTCGCGACCGCGTCCGCCTTGATCACATTGTTGATGCCGGTGACTTCGCAAATCTTCTGGTAGAACGGTACGAGCGCGAAGCCGAAGCCGAACATGGCCACCGCCACGATCAACAGTTTCCGGAGCATCACCAGGTTCGATTGCGCCTGTGTCACCATAACCAATGCCGAACGATGACTCCGATGAAAAAAGCAAGCGCGATTGCAGCGAGGACCAGTGCAGTCTTGAAGTTAGACGATTGCATCGCCCTCGCCTGCCCGCTCACTTGACGACTGGTGGCGTCTCGAAGCTGTGGTATGGCGGCGGCGACGGCAGTGTCCACTCGAGCGTGTCGGCGCCTTCCCAAGGCTTATCCGGCGCTTTCGCACCGCCTCGAATGCACTTGATCACGACAGTAAGAAATATCAATTGCGACGCGCCGAAGCCAAACGCACCGATCGATGCGAGCATGTTGAAATCGGTGAACTGCAGCGCATAGTCAGGTATGCGGCGCGGCATCCCGGCCAATCCCAGAAAGTGCATCGGGAAGAACGTGACATTGAAAAAAATCATCGACAGCCAAAAATGCCATTTGCCAAGCGTTTCGTTGTACATGTGGCCGGTCCATTTTGGCAGCCAGAAATAGGTGCCTGCGAAAATCGCGAACAGCGAGCCCGCCACCAGCACATAGTGGAAATGCGCGACCACATAATAGGTGTCCTGCAGCTGGATATCGACCGGAGTGATCGCAAGGATCAGGCCGGTGAATCCGCCCATCGAAAACACGAAAATAAACCCACACGCAAACAGCATCGGCGTCTCGAAGCTCATCGAGCCTTTCCACATCGTCGCAATCCAGTTGAATACTTTGACGCCGGTCGGCACCGCGATCAGCATCGTCGCGAACATGAAGAACAGCTGCCCCGCGGCCGGCATGCCGAC